>JAFRNK010000096.1 GCA_017430225.1 Clostridia bacterium
CAATCATGTGAGAGCCTACCCCCGATCTCGGGGGAAGGTGTCGCGCCGCAGGCGTGACGGATGAGGGCGTTCACAAACTTGTACAACAGCTCTCAGAGCGTTATGTTGAGTTAGACAGAATCAGTCGTTGGCGTCCATATAGGCGAAGCAGTTCTGGATATCCGCCATCTTTTCAGCCGCGACGTCGTCATAGCCGTAGCTCTTGCAGGTGTCGACCATGTACTTCCAGTTGGCGTCGAATTCTTCGTCAGACTCGGAGTAGACGCACTTCCAGCTGTATTCCTTCATGATGGGGGCAAACTGGGCGCGCTTCTGCTGGGATGCCTCGGTGATCAGCGCCTTGCTGTAAGCGATCGCGGCCGGGCTCTGCACGGAGACCTTGCCGGTCTTGCGATAGAGGTCCACGCCGGAGGTCGCGCCGTTCGCGTATTCTTCGCTCCAGGCCTTGCTCAGCGCGGTGGCATAGTGCTCAGCGTAGCACGGCCAGCCCTTGTAGCTGAAGGAGTAGGTCTTGCCGGGGATCATCTGCTCGAGCTTGATGGTCTCGTGGTTGATCTTGCTCTCGCCGTCCTGGAAGGTGCCGCCGCCGTATTCAGCGGGCATCTGGGTGTTGGCGCGGTCTTCCTGGCACTGCCAGCCGAAGTCGGTCATGTAGGGCACGCCGTCCTCGCCGTAGTCCCAGCACAGGCCCTTCGGGCCGTAATTCTGCACGATCATGCCTTCTTCGGAGCACAGCCAGTCGAGGATCTCCAGCACGCGCTCGGGATACTCGGTGTCCGCGCCGATGGCCCACATGCGGTTGGAGCCGGCCTTGGACAGGGTCTGCATGGCGGGAGCGGAGTCTTCGATCAGGAAGGTCACGAAACCGTCTTTGTTGGCGGCCTTTTCAGCGCTGTTGTAGTTGCCGATGATCCAGCCCCACATGGCCATCAGGTAACGGCCGGAGGAGAGCTTCTGGCTGTAGGTGTCGAAGTTCTGGGAGATGGACTCCGGATCGAAGAGCTTTTCACGGTCCAGCTGGTTGTTGACTTTCAGCGCGCGGTAGTAGAGGCTGCCCTCTTCGAGGGGGTTCACGACGTCGCGGGTCGCGTAGTTGACGCCCATGAAGTCATACTCCTGGTAGCCATAGTAGGTCATCAGGTCCCAGGTGAACTTCATGACGCAGTCTTCCCAATCCGGGAAGCCGCCGTAGGCGTAAACGTTTTCGCCGCTCTCGGTCTTCGGCACGGCGGTCTGCAGCGCCTTCAGGAACGCGGGCAGGTCTTCGAGGGTCTTGAGCTCGGGCTTGCCGGCCTTCTCCCAGGCGTCGAAGCGGATCTGCAGCGCGTAGGTGGGGTCGGTCAGCTCAGCCCAGGCGCCGTCTTCCATGGCGACCGCATAGGTGAAGCCGTACTTGCCGTCGTGGCCCTTTTCGGCCGCGAAATCGGATACCTTCTGGATCGCGTCGCCCAGATAGGCGTTGATGTTCGGGTAAGCGGACAGGTCGATGTCGCTCCAGTCCAGCAGCAGGTCGGCGTTCAGGGCTTCCACGAACTGGTCGCCCAGGTCGCCGAGGCAGACGATGTCGCCCAGGTCGCCCTGCGCGAGCGCGGAGGTCCAGGCGTTGCCGTCCACGTTGGTGGAGACGATGTTCAGGGTCACGTTGAAGCGGTCCTTCAGTTCCTTGGCGAACCAGCCGCCCTGGTCGCCGGCGAAGTTTGCCAGGCCGGAGAACATCTTCAGGGTGATGGGTTCACGGTAGGTGTCCTCCGCCATCGCCGGGATCACGGCGACAGACGCGAGCAGTGCCAGGGTGAGAACGAGGGAAAGAATGCGTTTCATGAGTTTTCCTCCTTTTGTATTTTTCAGGGCAGCAGCCCTTGAAATCGGTGTATCAGCCCTTGACCGCGCCGATCATGATGCCTTTCACGAAGTAGCGCTGGAAGAAAGGATATACGAACAGGATGGGGAGGGTGACGACCATGGCGACCGTCATACGCACGGAGAGGGCGGTCTGCTTGGTCGCGATATTGGCCAGGGAGCTGGAATCCTGCGTGTTGCGCACCAGGGCGGCCAGGGAGGACGCCTCGTTCTGGTACTTGTACAGCAGGAACTGCAGGGTGTAATACTTGCCGGCGGGCATCAGCATCATGGTGTCGGTGAAGCTGTTCCACTGTCCCACGGCGGAGAAGATGCACAGAGTCGCCAGGATCGGCGTGATCAGCGGCATGATCACCGACAGGAAGACGCGCGTGTAGCCCGCGCCGTCCAGGGTGGCGCTTTCTTCCAGGGAGGGCGGCAGCGCCTCGATGAAGGTCTTGACCAGGATCACGTTGTAGGGCGATACGAGGCCCGGGATCACGTAGACCCAGAAATTGTCCAGGAAGCCGAGCATGCGCAGGTTCATGTACCAGGGGATCAGGCCGGCGGAGAAGTACATGGTGATGATGATCAGCCGGTACCAGACCTTGCGCAGCCACATTTCCTGCTTGGTGCACAGGTAGCCCAGGAAGGCGCAGCCGCCGACCGTCCACAGGGTGCCGAGCACGGTCCTCGCGATGGATACGAACAGCGCGTCCAGGATGCCCGGGATCTTCAGCACCTGCACGTAGTTTTCAAAGTGGATGCCCTGGGGGTACAGCTGGATGCGGCCCAGGCGGACGAGCTCGTTGTCCGAGATCGTATTGATGAACAGGTAGTAGAAGGGGAAGATACACGCCAGCGTGATCAGGATAAACACCGTATAGTTGACGATGTTGAATACGATGTCCCCCTTGCTCATCTTCTGCTTGTTGTCATGATGCTTCCCGGCAAAGGCGCGGGATTTCTTGTCGATCGCCGTCATTTCTCTTCACCCCCCTTACATGATCGATTCGCCGCGGAGCTTCTTGGACAGGAAGTTCGCGCTGAACAGGAGCGTCACGCTGACCACGGTCTTCAGGATGCCGATGGCCGTGGCGTAGGAGTAGAGCGTCGTGCCGCGGGAGGCGATGGTGATGTTGTAAACGTACAGGTCCAGCACTTCGATGGTCTGGCGGTTCATCGGGTTCTGGAAGACCAGGTACTGTTCCATGCCGTTGTTCAGGATGTTGGAGATGGAGAGCATCAGCAGCACGAAGAAGGTGGGCAGCAGGCTGGGCAGGGTGATGTGCCGCATCAGCGCCCAGCGGTTCGCGCCGTCCACGCGGGCGGCTTCGTACAGCTCCTGGTCGATGCCGGAGATGGCTGCCAGGTACATGATCGCGCCCCAGCCCAGGCCCTTCCAGGTGCTCCAGCCCCACATTTTGAGCCAGATGTGCTGGCCGGAGTTCAGCCAGACCGTGGGGTTGTTCGGGTCGTTCATGCCCAGAGACATCATGAGCTTGGAGTAAATGCCCGTATCCGCCGCGAAGAGGCACATCGCGAAGGAGAAGACCAGCGCCCAGGAAATGAAGTTGGGCAGGGTCGTGAAGATCTGCACGAACTTCTTGAACCGGGTGCGCGTGATCTCGTTGAGGAACACGGCGAAGATCATGGGCAGCCAGCTGGTGGCCAGGTTGAGGCCGCTCATGCCCAGCGTGTTCTTGAGCACGCGGACGATGTTCTCACGGTTGGCCATGTTGGTGAACATTTCCGTGAACCACTTCAGGCCGACGAATTCCTGCTGGTCCATGGGCAGGCCGAACTTGTAGTTATAGAAAGCGTAGCTCCAGCCGTACAGCGGCAGGTAGCTGAACAGGAACACGGCTACCAGGAAGGGGAGCATCAGCAGGAAGAGGCGGTACTTGTTGGGCATTTCTTCCAGATGCGCGAAGTGCGCGAAGAAAGCCGCGAAGATAAGGAGTGGCAGGGAGGCGTACAGCCATATGGTGCCGCCGGCCGTCACCACGGCGCGGGGCAGGCTGCGGGAGAGCGCGAGCCAGGTCGCCACGCGCAGTACGAGCGCGGCGATCAGCAGGGCGATCACCCATTTCTGCGGTTTTTTGAGGATCAGGAGCACCAGGGCTAACAGCGTCAGGCAGAGCGAGGCCCAGGTCAGGCCGGTATACAGTCTCGCGGTGGAAGCAGTTGCGGCGTTGACCGCTCCGATCGGGTATTCCGCTTCGTCCGCGGTATAGACGTCTTTGCCCTTGCTGTCTTTCGGATCCGCCAGTCTGTCCGCGGCGGTCAGGGTCAGGGCGTCGATGCCGCGCAGTTCGGCGGTGGCTTGCACCTTGTTCTTGTTCGCCTTGGTGAAGCTGACGGTCGCGTTGGGCATCAGCATGCAGACGAGGGCGAGCACAGCCAGTGCCGCCGCGACCGTGCGGATACGCAGGCTGGCGGGCAGCGGATTTACAAAATACGGCTCATTGGCATAATGGACGCCCAGGGCGCCCGCGCAGGCGCTGCACAGCGCCAGCAGGACTGCCAGCGGCGCGACGGGCGTAACGTGGCCGATGCCCAGCTTCAGCAGCTGGCGCGAGGCGGAGGCGTACATGTCCGCTTCCCCGACCTGCATGATGCTCAGCACGCCGGTCGCCAGCAGCAAAGCCGCCATGGCGCTCATGACCAGGGGGAACCAGCGATCCGCCTTTGGGATCAGTCCCAGCACAGCCGTGAGGAGCAGCAGGACCGCGCCGGCCAGCAGCAGGGTGTTCAGCACGCTGCTGTTCCCGCGGATCATGAAAATGCCGCGGATATTGTTGCCGTCGCCCGAGTAGGGCTCGAGCGCTTTCAGGTCGCCGGACAGGGTGTCCGTGAACACCTGTTTGTCCTGGCCGATGGTATACAGGTTCGGTTCGCTGCCCAGCAGCATCTGATACATGCTGACGGACCGGTTCGCCGCGGCGGCGTCCGCCGGATTGGCGGTCAGCGTCTCAGGCGCGTTGATCACGTATACCGGCAGCAGCATCACCAGAAGGGCCATGACGGCCAGCACGACGCTCAGCAGGCGCCATTTCCGGTCGTCCGTCAGCAAAGGCGCCTGGTGCCGCAGCGCCAGGACGTCCAGCAATATCAGGACGACGGCAGCGATCACGGGAATGTACATCGCGGCCTGTACGGTCAGCAGCACGGTAAACAGCAGGCTTCTGCTCAGGTTCATCCACTGGAAGATGCCCGTCCCCAGGAAAATGAGCGCGCCGCAGGAGAACAGCAGGCTCAGCCGGGTGCCGGTTCCCGCCCGGTTCAGAAGCGCCATGACGCAGCCCGCGAGCAGCAGCAGCATGCCGACTGTCAGCGGCACCTGTGCGGTGTACATGAGCTTCATGGCGGGCACCTGATCGGCCGGCAGGCAGCGGATGCCCTGGGTCATGATCTGCCACAGCGAAATATTCGCAGGGAAAAGCGCAGCCGTTTCCGCGCCGAGCTGGCTGTGCACATGCAAACTGACCGCGGGCAGGAAGACCGCGATCACCGCCGCCAGCAGCAAGACCAGCACGGGCAATTTCTTTTTCATGAGACATGCTCCTCATTTTTGCTGTGGGAACAGGCGCTATACGCCGTCCCGATGGTTTTCTGTTGCGTCATTGCAAACGATTGCATGGTCATTATATTACCGTATTTCTCCATTGTCAATAAAAATACAGCAAAAATGCGGCTCTCAACGGGCTTTAGCGGCCGGTTCAGGGCAAAAAAGAGACACGGGCCCGAAACATGTAAAATCGTCCGATTCGGCTCGTTTTTCTTTGACGAAAGCGGCATATTGTGGTATCCTTTGAATGTACGGCACGGAAGGTGAGCGTGCCGTTTTTTCCCAACGAAATTCAGAGAGGTGAAAGTATGGCGACGCTGCATAATACCGCTAATCCCGGAGATTTTGCGAAAACGGTGCTGATGCCCGGCGATCCGCTGCGGGCCCGGTTCATCGCGGAAACATATCTGGAGCATCGCGTGCTCGTCAACGACGTGCGCGGCATCCAGGGCTATACCGGCGAATACAAGGGCAAGCGCGTGTCCGTCATGGCTTCCGGCATGGGCATGGCGTCCATCGGCATCTATTCCTACGAGCTGTACCACATGTACGACGTGGACAACATCATCCGCGTGGGCTCGGCGGGCCTGATCGACAAAAGTCTTAAGATCCGTTCCGTGGTCGCAGCGATGAGCGCCTATTCCAATTCGGCCTACGGCGCGCAGTTCAACTTCCGTGGGAATCTCGCGCCGTGCGCGTCCTACGATCTGCTGAGCCGCGCGGTCGCCGTGGCGGAAGCGCGCAACGTGCCGATGCGTGTCGGCCCGGTCTATTCCTCTGATACTTTTTATGAGCAGAATCCCCAGACGGATGTCTTGCAGCAGCTGCATGTGCTCGCGGTGGAGATGGAAGCCTATGCCCTGTACCTGAACGCCGCGCGCGCGGGCAAAAACGCGCTGGCGCTGCTGACGATTTCCGATAATCCCTATACCGGAGAATCCTGCACGCCCCAGGAGGTGCGTGAGACCTTCACGCAGATGATGGAGATCGCGCTGGAGATCGCGTAAGCGCAGGGAGGTATTGCTATGCGCAGAATCATCATTACAGTCTGTCTTTTCCTGAGCCTCTGCCTCGCGGCGCCGGCGCTGGCCGCGCCGTCCCGTGACGTACGTACGCTGAACGACGGCGGGGAAGCGCTCGAAACGGCGGTTTCCCTCTTCGGAGGCGCCGCGCTGCTGCGGGACGTATACGACCTGGAAGAAGGCGGCGAAGTGCCC
Organism: Clostridia bacterium; assembly: GCA_017430225.1. Lineage (GTDB taxonomy): Bacteria > Bacillota > Clostridia > Christensenellales > Aristaeellaceae > UBA4246. Next base: position 6,628 of record JAFRNK010000096.1, read on the forward strand.
CAGGCGCTTACGGAGGGCGTGCTGCTCTTGGGCTATAGCCGCAGCCTGCTGCCCAACGGGAACGGCAGCCCGGCTGACGCGGCGAAGACGGTGGATGCCGCGGCGGTGCAGGATCTGCTCCCGCAGCTCTTCGCCGGTCCGGCGGCCATGGGGGAAACCCCGAGTTGCCCCTGCATCGTGCGGCAGGGCGACAGCCTGGTCTTTGATGTCTCGGACGTGGATACCGAGTCCGCCGGCGGCGGCTATGTATTCTCGTCCTGGCAGGACGGGAAGCGGGTCACCGTGCTCGCCGACCTGTATACCACGATCGACGGTTTCGGCGAGGACCTGGACGTGATTCCCGAGGAGTGTCTCACCTGGATGCGCACCGTGCAGTTCGTGCTCGAACAGGACGAAAACGCCCTGCTGGGCTATCGCTTGGTATCGATGGTTTCCTACCCTGAATGGCTGGAAGGCGCGGTCAGCGAATGGGAACTTACGATGGGCGAGGACTATGAGGTCAACCTGCCCACCTTCTTCCATCTGGACGTCACGGACGACGGCGCGGACACCTATAAAGCCGACCAAATCGACGCGAAGCTCACGGTGGCAGCGCTTCCCGCCTCCGGTGAGGATCCGCTGGCGGCCGCGCTGGAAGAGTACGCTTCGGCGCATCCCGAAGCCGCAATCGTCATGGAAGCGGAGCTCGGTCACTTTACCGCTGAGACGGACGGCGCTTATGTGATGTATGTACGTCCGGAAGAGTCGGATACCCTGCGGGTCGTTACCCTGACATTCCCGAGCGAACGGCAGTACGAGTTCTCCTTCTACGGCGAGATCATCCGCAATTCCTTCTACTGCGAAGGTATGGGACTGGGCTGAAGATACAGCGCATCCTATGGCTGCGCTGCATCCGTGAGGGGGGACACGTCCCCCTCACGTACACCCCCTCACTCCTGCCTGTCGGAACCAAGTTCCTCCCGGGCGGCAGGAGTGCAAGGTATGATTCTGCTGACGCAGAATCTCCTCGCGCCGCACATGTCGCCGCTGCGGATTTCTACAGAGGGTGTTCCCCCTCTGTACTCCCCTCTGCATGGTCTGTTCGGCATTTCACCTTACGCCCTGCGGGCTCGGCCTTCGGCCTCATCCGGCGAATGAATCGCCGGACGTAATCGGTCTCATGCCTTACAGACCATAACTGGCTGCATAAGCTAAAAGTATGAGTGAATAACTCTGTCCGAGGTACTATTAATGAAAAAGACTTTAACTGTGATTTTGAGTCTGCTCCTCGTTTGCCTGGCGGTATCCGCCGCTGCGGAAGGCTGGGGCCAGGAGCCGCTGTGCTTTACTGGCGATGTGTACGCCACTTATGACGACAGCGCGCTGCCGGACGGGCACCTGAAGATCAACATCAAGTTCGTGGATGAACGTCCCGCCCGCGAACGGCAGTACTTCATCTGCGATATCCAGGTCAGGTCGGCTGACGCCCTGACCACGACCTTCTTCAATCCGAACAATATGAAGAAGACCGGCCTGCTGGAAAAAATCGCTGAAAACAACCAGGCTGTCCTGGCGGTCAACTGCGACTTCTGCGGTGATCATGACAGCGGGATCATCATCCGCAACGGCCAGCTGTACCGGGCGGAGAAGACCTACAAGCTGGATATGCTGATGATCGACGGGGACGGCAATTTCAGCCTGCACAACGGCAGCCGCAAACAGGACGACGTCAAGGCGCTGGCGCAGCAGCTGCTGAACAGCGGCATCCGGCACACGGTCGAGTTCGGCCCGGCGCTGGTCAAGGACGGCCAGGCGCTGCCATTCACGACCAAATCGGACAACGACAACAAGTACGTGATTTCCACGCGCTCGTCCCAGCTCGAATCCCGTACGGCCATTGGCCAGATCAGCCCGCTGCACTACGTGATCATCGTCGCGGACGGCACCCGCAAGTCCAACGGCAACTGGGACGGATATTCCCTGCAGGAGCTGCAGCAGATGTTCCTGGACTGCGGTGCGCAGACGGCGATCAATCTGGATGGCGGCGGGTCTACCAAGCTGTATTTCTACAACCAGGTGCTCAACAAGCCCACCAGCCCGTCCCGCCAGGTCAGCGACGCGCTGATTTTCAGATAAATTGTTTAGTAAGGAGTTTTTCCCGTGCGCCATTGCAGAACCCTGATCAGTATATTGTTTGCAGTGTTCATGCTCTGCCTCTTCGTCCCTTCCGGGGCGGAAGAGGCAGGGGTTTTTGTTACTCCGGAGGAGGCCGAGGAAGTATTGGAAAAGGCCTCTGAGGACGAAGCAGCTGACGAAGCTGAAGTGGACGGCGAAGCCCTTGCCGACGAAGACGAGGAGGAAGCGGAGCCCCTCTGGCTGGGCCAGGTGAAACTGGCGAAGAGCACGACCATCGCGCTGCGCGCGACCATGACGACCGGAAACGTGTACAAGGCGACCGGCAGCGCGCTGAAGGGCGAGATCGTCTCTGTGCTCGAAGAGAAGCAGCAGTGGGCTTATGTGCGTTCCCGCGACGGTGAAGGCTATATCTTGCTGAAATTTCTGGTCAGGGTCGAGCCCGGCACGGAAGACCCGACGCTGAACGGCAGCCCTGAGGAGGAGGAACCGGTAGAACAGGCCGCGCTGCCGCCTATCGAGGAAGTCTTTGAGCCGACTTCCTACCTGGATACGCGCGCCGCGTTCCCCGCCGAGCCGGGCGAAACGGAAAAGATCCTGCTCAGCTTTATCGGCGACGTCACGCTGGGCTGCAACGAGGCCGATCACAAGAGCATCCGCTCGATCGACACCTATGTGAAGCAGTACGGCTATGACTATCCCTTCAGAAAAGTAGGCTATATCCTCGCGCAGGACGACCTGACAGTCGCCAACGTGGAAGGCACCTTCCACAGCGACAGCACCGGGCTGACGCCGCAGACCAAGAAAGCATACAATTTCCGCGCGACGCCTGACTTTGCGGAGATCCTGAAACTGGGCAGCGTGGAAGCCGCCGCGCTGGGCAATAACCATTCCATCGACTACGGCGAGCCGGGTTTTACCGAGACGGTGGCCGTACTCGAGCAGAACGGGATCGACTGGTTCGGAAATACGGATCACTGCGCGAAGAGTTTTATTTATGAGCATAACGGCGTACGCATCGGATTTGTGAGCTGCTACGTGTCCTACTGGGTCATCAACGACGGGGAGCATATCCCGGAAATCAACGCAACCATCGAAGACGTGAAGGCGCAGGGGATCGACGTGCTGATCGCTTACATGCACGGCGGGGTCGAGTACGACGCCAAGCATGACCGGCACCAGGAGCGCTTTGCGCAGTATTTCATCAACAAAGGCGCGGATATCGTGATCGGCAGCCATCCCCACCGCCTGCAGGGCTGCCAGATGATCGACAACGTGCCGGTGTTCTACTCCCTCGGCAATTTTGTTTTCGGCGGGAACTTCAAATTTTTTAACAAGCGCCATACCACCACGATCCGCTACACGGCGATCCTGCAGTGCGCGCTCTCTTTCGACGAAAACCACAAATATCTGGGCTGCCGGTTCAATATCATCCCTTGCCGCCTCGGAGAGGACGAGATGATCAACCAATATCAGCCCTTCCCGGTGACCGGGGACGAGGCGGACGCCTGCCTGAAGGAATTCCAGACAGACACGAATAAATTCTGGCGCCTGGAAGACGTGCAGCCGGATGTCGGCGCCATGCAGATGTTTATTCCGGCGCGGAAAAAATGATACTCAGGGTCGATGCGATGATGAAGAAATGGCTTGATATGAAACAGGGAACAGCGTTCGTGGGCAGGCTGCTGGCAGCGGCTTTGCTGTGCCTGTTCATGCTGTCCGGCGCGGCGCTGGCTGATCAGAAAGCGGAGGATATCACGCGCGGCTGCCGGTATTCGACCAACGTCAACGAAGACAAGCTGCGCTACATGCACAACAATAAATACGGCAATCACTGGGACGGCGGCGAGGACGGGGAGATCCATATCACCTGTCCCAACAAGCGGCCCGCCCAGGGGATCATGCTTTCCTTTTTCAGGGATGTGAGCGCGGTCGTCGTCGAGGACGACGGGGGCAACGAGATCGCGCGGTATGACCGGCCCTATGCCACCAATTGGATTCCGTTCGACCACCCGGTCAAAGCATTCACGCTGAAGCGCGCCGGAGGCGACGTGCCGCTGCGGCTTTGCAACATCCATGTGATGTCGGAGGGGAAACTGCCCGGCTGGATCCAGGACTGGTCGACCATTGAAGGAAACGCCGAACTCATGCTGATCGTGACCCATCCCGACGACGAGATCCTGTGGTTCGGCGGCCTGCTGCCCACCTACGCGGGCGAACGCCATAAAAAGGTCCAGGTCGTTTACATGGTGGGCGGCAACAACGGCATGCGCACCGCGGAACTGCTGGACGGCCTGTGGACCATGGGCGTGCGCCTCTATCCCGATATCGGGACGCTGCCGGACAAGACCGGCGCGTCTCTGAGGGCTGCCGCGGAGCACTGGGGCGGGGACGACGTGGCACCGCGCCGTGTGACCAGGGCGCTGCGGCGGTACAAGCCTCAGGTGGTCGTGACCCAGGACGTCAAAGGCGAATACGGGCATTATCATCATATCATCATGTCCAATGCGGTGATCGACGCGGTCACCAGGTACGCGATGGATCCGGAATACGATCCCGATTCCGCGATGCAGTACGGCGTGCATACCCCGCAGAAACTGTATGTGCATCTGTGGAAGGAAAACCGGATCAAACTGAACTGGCGCGCGCCGCTTTCGGCGTTTGGCGGCAAAACCGGCCTGCAGGTGGCCCGTGAAGCCTTCAAGAAGCACGAGTCCCAGCAGAGCGGCAAGCCGTACCGCATGGCAGACAGCGGCATGCGTGACTGCAGCCTTTTCGGGCTTTATTATACCGGTGTGGGACCGGACGAGAAAAAAGATGATTTTTTTGAACATGTTCTGCCCGAACCGAACGAAGTGTGATATGGAGAGCGTTGACAAGAAGGCGCACCGTAAGGGCAAAGCGGCCGGATTCAGCCGTACGGAGCGCATACTGATTTTATTCCTGTGTGTGCTGCTGCTGTTGCAGCCAGCGGCTGAGGCTTTTGCGGATACCCCGCAGCCCGGCGAAAAAGGTGAGCAGGTCGAACAGCTCAAACAGCGCCTGTATGACCTCAAGTATTATACCACCAAGCGTTACGGCAAGCAGTACGATGACGGGACGAAACAGCGCGTAGCGTCGTTTCAGCGCATGAACGGCCTGCCGATGACGGGGCTCGTCGATGAGGCGACCTGGGATGTCCTGTTTTCGGACGAAGCGCGTTCCGCATGGCGCGCACCTTTGATCACCGATGCGACTTCCGCGGTCTATGGATGGCCGGTCAAACCGAAAGACCTGCCCGGCAATCTGACGGACGGCGGCTTTCTGGCCGCGGGCGAAGCACCCTATGTGTTCGCGGGGCGGAAAGAAGGCTATTGGCGTTATATTTCGGAGGATGTCAGCATTGAGATCCGCCGTGTTTCCGAAAGTGAGACGCCGCTCGTCTGGTTCGAGACGGAGATCCGGCTGGCAGGCGGGCAAAAGCTGTGTTCCCTGATGGATCCAGCTGTCAGGAAAATCCAGATGCGGGATCCCCGGGTCATTGCGGAAGAGTATGGTGCGATCCTCGCGTTTTCCGACGACTTTTACGGCTATCGCAAGACGAGGGGCATCAACAATGCCGGAACGATCATCCGCGACGGGCAGAAGATCTCTGACCGGACTTCGAGACCGGGCTTGACCAAGACGCCGAACATGGACGTGATTGCCCTGTTTGAGGACGGCAGCATGAAGACTTTCCTGAGCGGTGAACACACCGCTGAGGAATACCTGGATATGGGTGTGACAGACACTTGGGCCTTCGGGCCGATCCTGCTCAGGGACGGCTGCATCGACGAACGTCTTCTCGAAGAAACGCTCAATTACCGGGACGAAGACCCGCGCTGCGCGATCGGCATGATCGGTCCTAACCATTACATGGTGCTGACAGTGCTCGGGCGGCAGAACACCAGCACCGGCGTCAGGCCGATCTGGCTTGCGCAGCGTATGAAAGACCTTGGCTGTACGGAGGCGTTGAACCTGGACGGCGGCAATTCCGTTGCGCTCGTTTTCATGGGCGACATGATCAACAAGGCGGAAGGTGCCGATGTGAACTTTATGAACGGCATCCGCGCGCTGGCGAGTATGATCGGTGTTGGCTTTTCGGCTTCTGAACGAGGTGGAGAATGAGAAAGACTGTTTTCGCGGCGTTCCTGATCCTGCTGCTCGTTGCGGCAGGAACAGCGTCCGCCATCGAGCCGATGGCGCGAACCGTTTACGTTACGCTGAGCGCGTGCGAAGACGGCAGTGAAATGCCCGGGGACGCGGTCATGTGGCAGCGTGTCGGTTCGAAATACTATTTCTTTCTGCCCGGTACGGGAACGCTGGAAAACGCCCGGCTCTGGTACGGCAGCGGAGACGCGGCAATCAACGGCAAAACGATCAGGAGCGGAGACAGGATTCCGGACCTGAAAGACGGGGAAGCCATACGCCTGCGTTATATGGGCAAGACATACCTGGTCAATGTGATGCAGGGCTCGCGGATCGGAGCCGTGTTCATTGACACAGACAGCGGAGACATGAAGAAAATCGACGCGTCAAAGAATTACAGGGAATCCGGCAGCATGTTCCTGCTGAACGAAGACGGCAGCGTCGGGTACGACGGCGCGCTCGACCATATCAAGCTGCGGGGCCATACTTCCGCCAAGTTTGACAAAAAAGGATACGCGATCAAGCTCCATCAGAAGGCGAGCCTGCTGGGCATGGGCAAGGCGAAAAGATGGGCGCTGACCAGCAACGCGCGGGATCACGCGCTGATCCGCAACCAGATCTGTTTCGGGATGGCGGCGTACGTCGAAATGCCTTACACGCCGCAGTGCCGGCAGGTCGATCTCTATCTGAACCATCTTTACAACGGCACTTACATCCTGCAGGAAAAGCCGGAGATCGGCGAAAATCGAATCGACATCGCGGATCTGGAAAAAGCGACCGAGGCCGTGAACGACCTGCCCCTTGAAGAATACCCCAAAGCCGGCAGCGCTTCCGCGACCAGAGGGCAGTTCAAGTACATTGATATCCCAAATGATCCGGAGGATATTACAGGCGGCTATCTGGTGGAATTTGAGGTTTCCAGGGATCGGTATGCCGAGGCGGATTGCGTCTACACCACTGCCCAGGGAAGGCTGATTGTCGTCCAGGAACCGGAATACGCTTCCCAGGCGCAGATGCAATATATCACCAAGATCATGCAGGGCTATGAGAACGCGATATTTGCCGAGGACGGCATCGATCTGGTATCCGGGAAATGGTACGATGAATTCATTGACCACAACTCGCTGGTCATGAAGTATATGCTGGAGGAAATCTCGAAAAACCTGGACGGCAACAAATCCAGCCAGTACTTTTACAAGCCTGAAGACGCTGTCAGTACGCTTGTGTTCGCCGGGCCGGCCTGGGATTACGATTCCACTTTCGGTGACTACGGCCGCGCGAAGGACAGCCGAGACTTGCTGGACCCCACCGGGTTCTATCAATGTGTCGTCAACAACAATCTTGTCGCGAGCTCATACTTCTGGTGGCCGAAGCTCTATGTAAAACCGGATTTCTTTGAGTCTGTCTGCGCGATCTGGCAGACCCGCTATGCGCCGGCGCTGCGCGTCGTGCTGGGACGGGAAAAAGACGAGACAGGAAAGCTCAAATCCATCGAGGAGTACGCGGCCGCCATTGAAAAAAGCGCGGCGATGAACTTCATCCTCTGGCCGATGCGCCAGAGCAGTGAGAACATCGCGCGCTGTGGAAAGACGTTCAAGGCGAACATCGAATATCTGACAAACTTTATCAGCAAACGCTATGACTTCCTCGAGAGCGAGTGGGGGAACAGGACAGAGGAACCAGCAGAAGAACCGACGGAGTCTCTGGCGGAAGAATCTCCGGCAGAAGACACGGAACCGTCCGCGGAATAACCGCGGTCAACCTTCCAGCTCGCTAAGCGCTTCTTCAGCCGCTTCCCATTCGGCGTACGCGATGTCCAGCGCCTGCTTCAACTCCGTATACCTGGCAGTGGTCGCGTCGCTGCTCTCTTTATCCTGATACGCTTCAGGAGACTGCATATAGACCTCATATTCCTGCAAGGCCGCTTCCGCCTGGTTGACGCTCTGCTCAGCGAGGCGGAGCCTTTTTTTAAGGTCCTGCACGCGGGTCTGCTCGTCGCGGAGCTTCCGCTTCTCCTTGCGCTGCTCCGTCAGCGTCTGCCCGGGAAAGGCGATGTCGCTGTCGGGGCTCGCTTCACGGGCCTTTGCCTGGAGATAATCGTCGTAATTACCGTTATAGATATGCAGGCCATCCGCATCGAGTTCCATGACGCGGGTCGCGAAACGGTTGATGAAATAGCGGTCGTGGCTGATGGCAAGGATCGTGCCCTCAAAGCCGTCGAGCGCGTTTTCAAGTACTTCGCGGCTGTTCATGTCCAGGTGGTTGGTCGGCTCGTCCAACAGCAGCAGGTTGTCCTGCCTGAGCATGAGCTTGGTCAGCGCGACGCGGCCGCGCTCGCCGCCGGACAGGGTCTTGATCTGCGCGAACACGTCTTCGCCCGAGAACAGGAACTGCCCCAGGGCGGAACGGATCTGTGTCTGATCCATGCGCGGGAAGGTATCCCAGACCTCGTCCAGGATCGTCTTGTCGGGGGAGAGGCCCCGCTGGTGCTGGTCGTAGTAGCCGATATCGACGTTCGCGCCGTAGATGACCGCGCCGCTGTCAGGCGCTTCCTCGCCGGTGATCATCCGGAACAGGGTGGTCTTCCCGATGCCGTTCTGCCCGATCAGCGCGACGCGGTCGCCGCGGCGCAGCTCAAAGGAAAGACCGTCGAACAGCACGCGCTCGTCAAAGCGCTTACTGACATTGCGAACGCTCAATACGTCGTCGCCTGTGCGCTGCCGGGCCGTAAAGGTAAAGAAGACCTGCTTCTCTTCCTCAGGCCGTTCGAGCAGGGTGATTTTGTCCAGCATCTTTTCGCGGCTCTCGGCGCGTTTGATGGACTTCTCACGGTTGAAGGACTTGAGCCGGCGAATGATTTCCAGCTGCCGAGCGATCTCCTTCTGCTGTGCGTCGTAGGCGCGCTCGCGGGTGAGCCAGCGCTCTGCCCGCAGGTCCAGGTAGCGGGAATAATTGCCGGGGTACTGTTCTGTGCGGCCGAAGGCCATTTCGACGATGCCGTCGCAGACCTTGTCCATGAAGAAGCGGTCGTGGCTGACGACGATCACGCTCCCGGGATAGTCGGTCAGATATCCTTCCAGCCAGTTGAGGGCGGCGAGATCCAGGTGGTTGGTCGGCTCGTCCAGGAGCAGCAGGTCCGGGCGGGACAGAAGCAGCCGCGCCAGGTAAAGGCGCGTCAGTTCGCCGCCGGACAACAGCCCGGAATCCTGCTGCTGCATGGCTTCGTTGAAGCCCAGGCCGCGCAGGACACCCTGGATGCGCGAACGGTAATCATAGCCGCCAGCATCCTCAAAGGCCTGGCTGAGGCGGGTATACTGCTCGCCGAGGCGTGTAAGCTCCGTCTCGTCCGCGGCAGCCATTCGCTCTTCCATCGCGCGCAGGCGCGCTTCCATCTCCCGGACCGTCTCGAATACCGCGTCCATGACCTGGTACACGGTCTGGCCGCGGATGACGGGGCTGCGCTGGGCCAGATAGCCGATGCGCAGCTGCTTCGGCATGCTGATCGTGCCGCTGTCTGCCTGCAGTTCACCGATGAGGATCTTGAGGAAGGTGCTCTTCCCGCAGCCGTTGACCCCCACCAGGCCGATGCGCTCGCGCTGCTGCAGGGTCAGGGAAGCGTCCTTCAGGACGTCCGTCCCGCCGAACGCTTTCGCGATATGCTGCACCGAGAGTACGATCATAAGCTTTGCTCCTTAACAGAAAAAGGGGATATGCGCCGGACAATGATGCCGTTCGGAACGCATATCCCTTGGTTTTTCGCTCTTCTGCGCTGATAACTGTCAGGCGACGATCATAATCACGATCGCCAGCACTACGAACAGCGCGGCGGAAATCTTGGTGATCAGGGCGAGCTTGCCTTCCAGGGTGCTGGTCTGGTTCCGGCCCAGGAAAGTGTCGCTCTTGCCGCCGGTCAGGGCGCTGACGCCGTCATCGTCGGACTTCTGCAGCATAACAGAGACGATCAGCACGATCGCAGCGATGACAATCAGAATTTGAAGCACTAACATATCCAAACCTCCGTCTTTACTGTGTTCTTATCAGAACTTGAGGCTGTTGAGGCGGATGGACGGACCCATGGTGGAGCTCATGTACAGGGAGCGCACATAGGTGCCCTTCGCAGTAGCGGGCTTCGCCTTGATGATCGCTTCCATCAGCACGCGCAGGTTCTCAGTCAGCTGCTCGTTGGTGAAGGACGCCTTACCGATCGGGCAGTGGCAGATAGAGGTCTTGTCTACGCGGTATTCAACCTTACCGGCTTTGATATCATGAACCGCTTTGGCGACGTCCTGGGTAACGGTGCCGGACTTGGGGTTCGGCATCAGGCCCTTGGGGCCCAGCAGACGGGCGATGCGGCCGATGACGGGCATCATGTCAGGGGTAGCGACGCAGGCGTCAAAGTCGAACCAGTTTTCGCTCTGGATCTTGGCGACCAGGTCGGCGTCACCGACGTAGTCGGCGCCGGCAGCTTCGGCTTCCTTGGCCTTGTCAGCCTTGGCGAATACGAGCACCTTCACCTTTTTACCGGTGCCGTGGGGCAGAACCACGGTGCCGCGGACCTGCTGGTCAGCGTGGCGGGGGTCAACGCCCAGACGGATGGACATCTCGATGGTTTCGTCAAACTTGGCTTTGCTCAGCTGCTTGACAAGCGCAACGGCTTCTTCGGGATCATAGAGTTTGGAGGCGTCGATCAGCTTCTTCGCATCCAGATATTTCTTACCGTGTTTCATTTTATATTCCTCCTCGTGGTCATAGCGGCACAATGTCCTCCCACTTTGTTGATTATTCCTCAGCGACGGTGACGCCCATGGAGCGGGCGGTGCCCTTAACCATGCTCATGGCGGCTTCGATGCTGCCGGCGTTCAGGTCAGGCATCTTGGTGGTCGCGATCTCGCGCACCTGCGCCTGGGTCAGCTGGCCGACTTTGTTCTTGTTCGGTACGCCGGAAGCCTTAGACAGGTTCAGCGCCTTCTTGATCAGAACGGGAGCGGGCGGCGTCTTGGTGATAAAGGTGAATGAACGGTCGGAATACACGGTGATGACGACCGGGATGATCAGGCCTTCCTGATGCGCGGTACGGGCGTTAAAATCCTTGCAGAAGCCAGGAATGTTCACGCCGGCCTGGCCCAGAGCGGGACCGATAGGCGGCGCGGGGGTTGCCTTCGCGGCAGGGACCTGCAGCTTGATGACGGCGGTAATTTTCTTTGCCATGTGAGATGGCACCTCCTTCAGACTTGTGGTATTGGCGGCAGGGGCGCAACCCGCCTCCCACCGGGGAAAAAACGATGAGGTTCAAACCGGGTTTTCCGGGGCGCCTGAAACTCAGTCGTCTGTGGACAGCTTGTCGACCTGATCCAGATCGACTTCGACCTGCATTTCGCGGCCGAGGAACATCTTGACGCGCACGGTCATCTTTTCGCGCGCGGTATCGATTTCCTCCACCATGCCGGTGAAGTTTTCGAGAGGCCCGGACAGGATCCGGACTTCCTCGCCGACCGAGATCTTGTAATCGACGCGGCTGATAGGATTGTTGAGCATCACATCCAGCTCTTCCGGCGTCAGAGGCACCGGTTTGCTTTCAGGACCGACAAAGCCGGTCACGCCGCGCGTATTGCGGACCACGTACCAGCTTTCGTTGGTGATGATCATGTGCACCAGCACGTAACCCGGGAACGTTTTGCGCTGTGAAATCTTACGCTTGCCGTTCTTGATCTCGACGACCTCTTCGACCGGCACGCGCACATCCTTGATCAGGTCCTGCATGCCGTTGTTTTCAACGGCCTTTTCCAGGTTGTCCTTGACCTTGTTTTCGTAGCCGGAATAAGTATGTACGACATACCATTCAAGCGTTCCGGGACGATCGCTCTTGTCTGCCATGATGACGCTCCTCGCCTAAATTGAATCGGGGCTGCCGGCCGGACCGGAGTCCGACCGGCGTAATTTGATCAGATATTGATCAGCAACTTGACCAGTTCGCTGGAACCAAGGTCCAGCAGGCCAATTACAACACCCATGAACACGATGAAGGCCAGCACGATGAGCGTGTAGTTGATCAGGTCCTTCTTGGAGGGCCAGGTCACCTTCTTGAGTTCATGCCATGTGTCACGGAACGGCCGGGCGATATTCGCCGGCAGGTTCTTGAAGAAATTGACGAACTTGTTGCCGCTTTCGGCGGGCTTGTTGTCGGCTTTCTTCTGTACAGTCTTTTCGTCTGCCATGACTATGTCCTCCCGTTACTTCGTCTCGCGGTGAACAGTATGCTTCCTGCAGAAACGGCAGTACTTCTTCAGCTCGATGCGGTCGGGGGAATTCTTGCGGTTTTTCTTGGTGTTGTAATTGCGCTGTTTGCATTCGGTGCACGCAAGCACAATATTGGCGCGGGCTTCTTTCGCTGCCATGGTGATAACACCTCTTTCGTTTAACTGCTCATCCCGGCCGGTTTACCCCGGCCGGGCGGGGGAGAGGATTATTCCTCGGTGCGGGTAACGGAACCGGCGCCAACGGTGTGGCCGCCTTCGCGGATAGCGAAGCGGAGACCCTTTTCGATGGCGATCGGGGTGATCAGTTCGACTTCCATTTCGACGTTGTCGCCCGGCATGA
>JAFRNK010000010.1 GCA_017430225.1 Clostridia bacterium
CAGCTAGCTGCCCACCAAAGAAACAGCAACTCTCTTCCGATGCGGCCTCTCCATTGGCTTTCTCCGGTGGATGTCCTGCATAACTTCACTGTCCAAAATGTTTGACAAACCTACATTTATTGATTGTGTTTTTTCTCTGTACAGCGCGCTGATAACGGTAAAAACCGGCGTCTAAATCGCCAGAAAGCGCTTTTTCAGCCAGAGACTGTCTATGTTACAGACGAAAAATGCGAAAAAACTTGACATTGCAGGAATTTGATGTATACTGTCATTGAAGCGAGCGCCATTTTTGCTTGAGCGCCGCGCAAATTATATGGAGGTATTCACATGAATAAGTCTGAACTGATTGACGCCATCGCAAAGAAGGCCGGCCTGACCAAGGACGCCGCTGCCAAGGCTGTCAACGCGTACACTGACACCGTTATCGAAGCGCTCAAGGCTGGCGACAAGCTCATGCTGGCTGGCTTCGGCACCTATGAAGTCAAAGCCCGCGCTGCCCGCATCGCCCACAATCCGCGCACCGGCGCTGCGATCGAAATTCCCGCCACCAAGGTCCCCGCTTTCAAAGCCGGCAAGGGCCTGAAGGATGCTGTGAAGTAATTCATCATTACCGCACGATTCTTCCTGAGGCGCTGAGTATGTCCGCCGAGCGCGTTCACTCAGCGCTTCTTTTTGTATGTTATGAGTTATGATACGAGGTCTGCCATGAGATTGGATAAATACCTGAAAGTTTCCCGGATCATCAAGCGCCGTACCGTCGCGAAGGAAGCGTGCGACGGCGGCCGCGTCACCGTCAATGGCCGGATCGCCAAAGCCGGCACCGAAGTCAAGATCGGCGACGAGCTGACCATCCGTTTCGGCAACCGTCTGGGCCGCTACGAAATCACCGACGTCAGCGAAGTCGTCCGCAAAGAGAACGCCGCGCAGATGTACCGCGTCCTCGAGGAAGACGACGCGACCCGTGCAGAAAGAGAATAATGATGTGGCAGGACAATATACAGCGCATCCTGGATGCCGCCGTCAGGAACCATGAAGCCGCAGGCATTTCGACCCTGATCCGGCACGGCGAAGAAGAACCTGTTTATATCGCTTCCGGGTGGGCCGATCTGGCAGCGAAAAAGCCAATCGCGCGCGACAGTATTTTCCGGCTTTACAGCCAGACCAAGCCTGTCACCGCGGCAGCAGTCATGCTGCTGATGCAGCGCGGTGTCATCGACCTGAACGACCCGGTATGCAAATACCTTCCCGGATTCGCGAATCAGCGCGTGCTGGAAGGCGATCACACCGTTCCCGCGGAGCGTGACGTGACGCTGTACGATCTTTTGTCCATGACCGCCGGCCTCTCCTATCCGGGGGATGACCCCGCCGGAAGGTTTGCCGCGAAAGTATTCGACGACAACCAGAAAGCGATGGACCGCGGTGAGCCTGGCCTGGATACGGTCGCGTTTGCAAACGCCCTCGGCGCGCTGCCCCTGGCATTCCAGCCCGGAAGCGAATTCCGTTACAGCACTTGCGCGGACGTCCTCGGCGCGGTGGTCGAAGCTGCAAGCGGACTGTCCTTCGCCGATTTCCTGCGGCAGGAATTTTTCATGCCGCTGGGCATGGTCGACACGGATTTTTACGTCCCGGAAGACAAGGCTGACCGCCTGGTGACCTGCTACACGCGCACCGACGGAAGGCTGACACCCTGGACCGGCGTACATCTGGACTGCGGACGGTACGACCGCATGCCCGCGTTCGCTTCAGGCGGTGCAGGCCTCGTTTCGACCCTGGACGACTACATGAGATTCGCGGACATGCTGCTCCAGGACGGCTTATACGATGGCCGCCGCTATCTCGCGCCCGCCGTCGTCCGTTACATGACTTTGCCCCAGCTCACGGACGCGCAGAGCCGCACCTACTGGGACGGTCTCACCGGCTACAGCTACGGGAAACTGATGCGCGTCGGCGTGCATCCCGGACAGTGCAAGACGCTGATGTGCGAAGGCGAGTACGGCTGGGACGGCTGGCTGGGCACCTATTTTGCCAATTTCTCGCGTGAGCGCCTGACGATCCTGCTGATGCAGAACGTCACTGATACCGGCACCGCGGCGGTCACCCGCAAAGTGCGCAACGCTATCCTTTCTGAAATCATCTGAAACGGAGAACCCCCATGCCCAAAGCAAAAGCAAGCTACGTCTGCTCCGTGTGCGGGAGCCTGACAGCCAAATGGTACGGCCAGTGTCCCGACTGCGGCAGCTGGAATACGATAGAAGAAGCCGCCCCCGAACTCGTCGCGAAATCGCAGTCCCTCACCGGCGACAAGCCGCTCAAACAGCGCGGCGGCACTGGCGCGGAACCTCTCCCCTTTTCACAGATCGAATCCGGCCGGCAGCTGTACCAGCCGACCGGCTTGAGCGAGCTGGACCGCGTGCTGGGCGGCGGGCTGGTCGAAGGCGCGCTGCTGCTCTTCGGCGGTGAACCCGGCATCGGCAAATCCACCTTGCTTTTGCAGGTATGCGCCAACCTCAGCCGTCTGGGCAAGCGGGTGCTCTATATCACCGGTGAGGAAAGCGCCCGGCAGGTCAAACTGCGCGCGCAGCGCCTCGGCGCGGACAACTCCGAAATGCTGGTTCTGGCCGAAAACGCGATGGACGCGATCGAAAAACGCCTGGAACAGATCCAGCCGGACTACTGCGTGGTGGACTCCATCCAGACGATGTACCGGCCCGAAATGGCCAGCGCTCCCGGCTCCGTCAGCCAGATCCGCGAAAGCGCTTCCCTGCTGATGCGCTATGCCAAGCTGAGCGGCTGCACAGTCATGCTGGTCGGGCACGTCACCAAGGAAGGCACCATCGCCGGGCCGCGCGTCCTTGAGCACATGGTAGACGTGGTCCTCTCCTTTGAAGGCGACCACCAGCACGAATACCGCCTGCTGCGCGCCAACAAAAACCGTTTCGGTTCGGTCAACGAGCTCGGCGTGTTCGAGATGACCGAAGAGGGCATGATGCCTGTGGAGAACGCCTCTGAGACGCTGCTGAGCCAGCGGGCGAAGAACGTCTCCGGCTCCTGCGTGCTCTGCACCATGGAGGGTTCGCGCCCCATGCTGGTCGATCTCCAGGCGCTGGTCACACCTTCCTATTATACAGCGCCGCGGCGCACCGTCAACGGCATGGACGCCTCGCGCATCATGCTGCTGCTGGCGGTCATGGAAAAGCGGGCAGGCCTCAGGCTGTATAATCAGGATGTCTACATCAATGTAGCGGGCGGTCTGAGCCTCAGCGAACCCGCCGCCGACCTGGCGGTCTGCATGGCGGTCGCCTCCTCCGCGCGGGACATCATCCTGCCGCCGGACGTGAGCGTCATGGGCGAAGTCGGCCTGGCCGGCGAGATCCGCGCTATCTCCCATCTGGACCGCCGCATCGCGGAAGCGCAGCGCCTCGGCTTCACAAAACTGATCTGCCCGCGCGACAGCGTACGCAAGCTGCACAGCCCGGGCGGCGTCGAACTGATGCCCGTCGACACGGTCGCCCAGGCCATGGCGGTGCTCGGTATCCGGTCCCTGTCATGATTTCGGAATTGTGAATGCAGCCCTTTTCTTTGTCTATGCTTCTTCGTTTTTTCGTTTTACATTTTTCGTTTGAAATTAACGTTTCAAACATGAACTCGTAACACATTGGAAAAAAATTGATGCTATACTTGCCTCACAATCCCGAATGGAGGTAATTTGACCATGAAGAAATTTACCTGGATTGCCCTGGTAATGACCCTGATTCTTCTCTTCACCGCCGTGGCCGGCGCTGAAACATACGATCATGTCCTCAAGCGCGGCATGAAAGACAAGACCGACACCTTCCCGGATGGCGAAGACGACATCAAGTATGTCCAGACCCGTCTGGCGTACTATGAGTACTACACCGGCAACATTGACGGCAATTACGGCTCCGGTACGTACAAGGCTGTTCTCGCTTTCCAGAGGAAGAACAACCTGAAGGCGGACGGCAAAGTCGGCGGCAACACCTGGGCCAAGCTGGTAGCTTCTGATTCTGTGAAGAAGAGCGACTTCAAGATTGACGATCTTGAGGTCACCGACAGCAGCGACACCGTAATCGCCACCGTCGGTTTCCAGAAACTTCAGTCAGGTGACAAAGGCGATGCCGTAACTGAGATTCAGAAATGGCTGCAAAAGATCCTTTTCTACAATCCCGACAAAGAGACTACCGGCGTGTTTGACACCACTACCAAGAATGCTGTAAAAGCGTTCCAGTCTGCTGTCGGTTTGACCTCTGATGGTATTGTTGGTGAAAAGACCTACAATGTGCTGAAAAAGGCCAAGGATTCCCCCGAAAGCTATTTCAACACCAAGAAGATGGTGCGCCGCGTTCTTAGTTCCGGCATGCGCGGTTATGATGTCTACATTTTGAAAGTTATCCTCAATGACAAAGGCTACCTGAATCCGATCAGCAGCCCCCTTGGTTACTTTGATTCTGCAACAACTACCGCACTGGGGCAGTTCCAGAAAAAGAACAACATCAAGGTCACGAGCAAGACAGACGCCAATACAAAGGCAGCGCTTTGGGGAGAACCCTACGAAGAGACCGCTTACGATATCGATGCTTCGGAAACAGCCCCTTATTCTAAGCCGAAACTGAAGTATGGCAGCCATGGCACTTATGTTCGTATCGCTCAGCAGCATCTGCTGGCTGCCGGCTGCATGACTGGTTCTGCAGACGGCGTCTTCGGTGCGAAGACCCTGGCAGCTGTCAAGAAGTTCCAGTCTCTCAACGGTCTGAAGGAAGACGGCATCATCGGTGAAGATACTTGGGCCAAGTTGGTGACCGTACCGGTAACAAACAACGAAACGATCTATGATTTCGCGGGTGCCAGCAGCATGGCTTCCAGCGTACTGAAGCGCGGCAGCAAAGGCACGAAGGTGTTTATCCTCCAGTCTCTGCTGGTTGAAGCCGGTGTAATGACCAGTGAACAGGTCGACGGCATCTTCGGTGCTGTGACTGAAACCTGTGTAAAGCGGATTCAGAAGGAAGCGGGTCTTAAGATCGATGGTAAAGTCGGTGCTGAAACCCTGTCCGCCATTTACAAGAAAGCTGGTTACTGATACTTGCAGTAATTCTTTCAATCACAAACAAGAGGCTGCCCTGTGCAGCCTCTTTCCATGAGAAGGAGAAGCGTTTCAATGGCCAAGCTCTACTTCCGCTACGGCGCGATGGGCTCCAGCAAGACCGCCAATGCGATCA
This sequence comes from Clostridia bacterium, assembly GCA_017430225.1. GTDB lineage: Bacteria > Bacillota > Clostridia > Christensenellales > Aristaeellaceae > UBA4246. The sequence continues at coordinate 5,235 of JAFRNK010000010.1, forward strand.
TGGTACAGTATAACTACCAGGAGCGCGGGCAGAAGGCCCTCATCCTCAAGCCCCGGCTCGACAATCGTGACGGCGAACGGGTCGTCAGCTCCCGCTGCGGTCTCTCCGCACCGTGCATGTATATCGAAGAACTCGATCAGATCAACGTCAAAGACTACGCCTGCCTGATCGTCGACGAAGCCCAGTTCCTGACCAAAGCGCAGGTCGAACAGCTGGTGCGCGTGGTCGATTATGACAACGTACCTGTCGTCGCCTACGGACTCCGCGCCGACTTCAAGGGCAACTTTTTCGAAGGCAGCCAATGGCTGATGGCCTGGGCGGACTCCATCGAGGAGGTCAAAACCATCTGCTGGTGCGGCCGCAAGGCCACCTTTAACGCCCGCCTCTGGAACGGCAAGGTCATCAAGACCGGCGAACAGGTCGTCCTCGGCGGCAACGAAAGCTATACCAGCCTCTGCCGTCTACACTGGGCACTGGGGCAGTTGGGAAAAGAAACAGATCAGGAATAATTCAATATACATACAAAAGCGGTCTAAAGAGGCCGCTTTTTCTTGACTTTTCCAGTGAACACCACTATGATTCTATTGAATTAAAAAAGTATGCACACAGGAGTTTGATATACGACAGGGAAAGGATCACGATATGAAAAGAATCTGCTTTAATGACGGATGGGAATTCATATTGGAAAACGAAACAGACGAATTCAATACGTTCGGTTTCGATAAATACAGCGCTGCAGCCGGCGCGGCGGCGCGCTTCTTTGATCACAGCAACTGGGAAAGAATCACCCTCCCGCATGACTGGACAGTATCGTTAAAAAAGGATATCCACGCAAACACCTTTGCGGGGGCATATCCCAATTCGCGCTATCACCGTTTTATGACAGAACGCCATTCGGATGTTCCTGAAATCTTCAATATCGGATGGTATCGCAAGCAATTCCTTTTCCGTCCTGAATGGTCAGGGAAACGTATATGGGTCGAATTTGAAGGCATATTCCGCGATGCAATTGTCTGGTGCAACGGCGTATACCTGGACCGGCACACCAGCGGATACACCAGTTTCGCACTGGAACTGACCGACCATCTGGTGGCCGGCACAGATAACTCCATCGCTGTCCGGGTAAACAGTGACCAGCCGGAGGGCTGGTGGTATGAAGGCGCCGGGATATACCGCAATGTTCATTTATTGATCGGTGAACCTGTGTATTTCAAGTACCATCAGACAATTATCCGATCAGAACTTAACGGTGATGTACATATATCCGCATCCATTGTCAATGACACTGATCAAACACAGAAACAAAGTGTTGTATGGCGTATTCATGACGCAGAAGGCAAAGAAATCGCCAATGCAAAAAAAGAAATCACGCTATCACCCTACTCTGAAACACCCGCCGAAGCTGAGATGCACATTCCATTCCCCGAGCTGTGGAGTATAGATCATCCATATCTGTACATGCTTTCCACTGAACTTGGCGATGAAAGGGAAGCAATCTCTTTCGGTATACGCACTGTTGCATTCAATCCAAACCATGGCTTTCTGCTGAACGGTAAAGTACTGAAAATTCATGGCGTATGCCTTCATCAGGATTTCGGCGGCGTCGGCGTTGCGCTGACGGATAACCTGAATGAGTATAGAATTCGAAGACTAAAGGAGATGGGAGTCAACGCATGCCGCATGCATCATGCGCCTTCCCCCGCAATGCTCAATGCCTGCGACAGGCTGGGCATGCTTGTCATGGACGAGACTCGCATGTTCGGCACATCTCCCGAAGCAAAACGTCAGCTGACTGATATCATTGAACGCGACCGAAATCACCCCTGCGTATTCATCTGGTGCTTGGGCAATGAAGAATTCTCCGTCCAGAATGATCCGTGGAGTTTCAACCTGGTGAAAAAGATGACACGCTGGGCGAAAGCGTTGGATCCTAAGCGCCTTGTCACCTACGCGGGCAACAACGGAAGGAATTTCACAGGCGCGAATGCCGCAGCGGAAGTTAGGGGCGTCAACTATATCCGTAACGGCGAAGATGGGCAATGGCTCGACCATTATCATCATGATTATCCGGATCAGCCGATCATTGGCACAGAAGAAGGCAGCTATGTACTCAGCCGCGGAGGCACGGTTAACGATCTGGATCACCGCCTGCTCGATTCTTTTGGCGATGTGACAATGCCCTGGGGTTCCACGCCGAAAGGCTGGGTCAAGTTTATTGAAGAACGTCCTTATCTGGCAGGCAGTTTCCTATGGACAGGCTTTGATTACCGCGGTGAGCCGAACCCGTTCTATTACACTAATTCAGCCTCCAGCTTTGGTACGATTGATCTCTGCGGTATGGAGAAACCGCCTTTCTATTACTATAAAGCATGGTGGACAAATGAACCGGTATTGAAAATCGCGCCGCACTGGAATTTCAAAGAAGGAGATACCGCGACCATAGCCGTATTCACCAACTGCGAACATATCACCCTCTATCTGAATGGAAAAGTGATTGCGGAAGAGGAAGTTGAACTTTATGATGCGCCTTTGTTCAGTATCCCGTTTGAGCCGGGTGTGCTGTCCGCTGAAGGCATCCATGGCGACAAAAATGTTCATGATCAGCTCATCACTTCCGGCGAAACTGCTGAAGTACGGTGTATATCTGTGCTGGAAGCCCGCAGCGGGGCCGATATCGCAATCTACGAATTGCAGGCTTATGACGAGAATGGCATATTCTGTCCGCTGGCATCTGACAAAATCGAAATCGGGATCGAGAACGGCAGGGTGATCGGGGTCGGCAATGGCGATCCATCCAGCATGGAACCCGAACGGTATCCGCCTCAGGAAGAATCAATATACCTAAAAAGCTTCAGCAGTGATCAGGGGGTGTTCACTGTTCCCCCAAAAGCACCCAACGAATTGTACAAACGCTATGACTGGCTGGAATATGAACAGGACTCAGAAGGATTCGAAGATGATTTCCGTATTGTCTCTAAGTTTTCCCATAAACTGAATGCAGCAAAGCAGTTGGAATATACAGCGGAATTCAGCGGTGTTCAGTCTTACGAGTATATAGAATTCCAAAGACTCGGCAGCGCGACAGAAGTATATCTTAATAGTGAGAAAATCGGCGATTCATTCAGGATTCACGGCCGGCAGGCCAATAACACAATCCGTCCATACCGTTTTTATTGCAATTTCAAATCAGGAAAAAACAAGCTGAAAATTATTGCCCGGCATGAGGAATGCGATCCGGCGCCCATGTCCGGTTATGTGAAAATCGGCCGGTATGTGGCACAGCCTTCTCATATCAGGCTTCATTACGGCAAAGCCCGTGTATTTGTCAAATCTGATATGCCTGATAAAGTTGTCCTGAGTCTGAACAGAAGCTCGTCGCACCAATAACGTAAGAAAAGAAGCACTTCATAATAAAGCCCCTGAAACCTTTGTGGAATTCAGGGGTTTATCAGCATATGGCAAAGAATCAGAGATTTTTCAGGAATTCATTAACCAGCACTTCCGGCCCGGCAAGGTTCTCCCGGGCGTGGGCAGTCAGCTGCGTACCGTCGATCATTCGGGTGATGCCGCCGGCTTCTTCTACCAGCAGCAGGCCTGCCGCCATGTCCCACAGATGGATGCCCTGCTCAAAAGTCAGGTCGATACGGCCGCAGGCAGTATAACAGAGCAACAGCGAGGCGCAGTTGAACACACGGATGCTGCCCAGCTGCGGAGACAGCTGATTGAAACGGGAGACGGTATTCTCCCGTTTTTTCATGTCCGAAGCGGGATAACCGAAGGACATGATCGCATCGGAAAGCGCATGCACTTGCGACACGCGGATCGGCTGTCCGTTCAGCGTCGCACCGTGACCGCGAAGCGCGGAAAACAGTTCGTCCCTGCTCGGATCATAGACCGCGCCGGCGATGATTACGCCATGGTGAAGCAAGGCGACAGATACGGCGAATTGCGGAATCCCCCGAATGAAATTCGTGGTGCCGTCCAGCGCATCCACCGCCCACAGGTATTCTTTGGCATGGTCCAGCAGTTCATCCTCTGACTGTCTGCCTGAAGATACCTCTTCCTCGCCGAAAAAGCTGTGTTCAGGGAATTCCGTGGTGATGATGCCCCGAATGATTTCCTCGCTCCGCCGGTCGACTTCCGTCACAAAGTCAAATCCGTGCTTTCGGCTGACGGTATGCGGGCGGCTCGTCTCCTCACGAATCATCTGCCCGGCAGATTTGGCCGCCCGGCAGGCAACCTCCAGGAAAGCCTGGTCGTTCATGCTTTCACCTCTTCCGCCGGAATCAGACGCAGTGAAGGCTCCGCCATGGTCCAGCGCACGTCAGCGCCGGGCCGGAAGACCCCGTTGGTGTGATAGCGGTAATCTGCGACTGAAATCTGGGTCCCCTGGCAGTTCAATACATATTGGAAAGTCTGCCCCATGTAGGTGGCGGTCTCCACCTTCGCGGTAAAGGGGCCGTTTTCATCCAGGAGCACGTTTTCCGGACGCACCATCAGGACCGGCTGTTTCTGCCCCAGTTTCGCACTCGGTTTTGCATGCACTGTCTGACCGAACACTTCTGCCGTTCCGTCAGGCTGCCAGCGGGTAACGGGCAGGAAGTTGGCCTTGCCCATAAAGTCCGCAACAAAACAATTGTCGGGCGAAGTATAGATGCCGGTCGCAGTCCCGACCTGTTCAATGACACCGGAGCGCATGACCACGACTTTGTCGGAGATCGCCATGGCCTCGCTCTGATCGTGTGTCACGTAGATGCTTGTAATGCCGACGCGCTGCTGGATCTTCCTCAGTTCGTCACGCATGTACTCCCTGAGTTTCGCGTCCAGATTGCTGAGCGGCTCATCAAACAGCAATACGCTCGGTTCGGTGACGACCGCGCGAGCCAGAGCCACACGCTGCTGCTGACCGCCAGACAGCTGGTTGGGCATACGCTGTTCAAAAGGCTCGATCTGCATCAGTTCGAGCACCTGATGGACGCGGTCTTTAATCTCCTTGTCCGGGATCCGCTTGATCCTCAGGCCGTAAGCCACATTCTCAAACACATTCAGATGCGGAAACAGCGCGTAGCTCTGGAACATCATGCCCACATTGCGCTTGTTCGGCGGCAACGTGGATACGTCTTTTCCGCCGATCAGCACCTGCCCTGAAGTCGGGATCTCAAAGCCGGAAACCATGCGCAGGATCGTCGTCTTGCCGCAGCCGGAAGGCCCCAGCAGCGTGACCATTTCGCCCGGTTCCGCAATCAGGGAAACATGATTGACGGCAGTAAAGTCGCCTTGCGTGCCATAGGCGGGAAAAACCTTGACCAGATCTTTCAGCTCAACACTGACAGCCTGTTTTTCGCTCATTTCCTCTTCCTCCTTGAACCTTCACCGTTGACCGCCACTTCCAGGATCAGCAGCGCAATGACGACGATGACCATCAGTACGACACAGTACGCGGACGCTACGCCCAGCCTGCTGCCCTCGATCTCCGACATGATGGAGACGGTCAGCAGATTCCAGTTGACGCTCACCAGGAATATGACCGCGCTGACGGAGGTCATCGAGCGCACAAAGGCGTTCAGCAGGCCCGAAAACAGGGCCGAGCGCATCAGCGGCAGTGAAATCCGCGTAAACGTGGTCAGGTTGTTCGCGCCGAGAATCGTGCTCGCTTCCTCAATGCTCGCGTCCACCGCCCTCAAGCTATTGCTGCCCGCTTCCACGCCGACGGACAGCGTCCGGAACACGAGCGCCGCCACGATGATTGCGGCTGTACCGGTCAGCAGGACCGGCGGCGTATTGAAGGACAGAATATATCCGATGCCCAGCGCAATCCCCGGAACTGCAAAGGGAATCATGGACGCGATCTCCATGAGTTTTTTCCCGAAGAAACGCTTGCGGACCAGCAGGAAACTGATCACCAGCCCCAGCACTGCCGTGATCGGGGTAGCGATCAACGCCAGGAGCAGCGTGTCCTGCATCGCGCTCATGCCGCGCTTGAACACGAATTCATAATTCTTAAAGGACAGGCTCATGTCCACACCCCAGGTTTTTACCAGAGAGATCCACACCACCGTACCGTACAGCATGATCACTATCACGGTGATCAGCAGGCAGAAGATGAAAAGCGGCACCACGATATGGCGGTCGCGAATCCTCTGTATATTGCCAACCGGCTTACCGGTAATAGTCACAAACGATTTCCGCGCGACCCAGTACTTCTGGATAAAGAAGGCCAGCATCGCCGGAAGCAGGATGCTCAACGCCATAAAAGCGCCTGTTTTCAGATCGTACAGGCCTGTAATTTGCATGTAAGCGTCTACTGAAAGAACCGAGAAATTGCCCGCCAGCACCTGCGGGTTGCCGAAATCGCTGATCGATTTGGCGAATACGATCAGCAAAGCGCTGAAAACCCCGGGGATGCTGAGCGGCAGCGTGACCGAGGTGAAGACCTTGACCCGGCTCGCGCCTAATGAGCGCGAAGCGTCCTCCACAGAACCGTCAATGCTTTCCAGCATGCCTTTCAGATTGAGATAAGCAAGCGGGAACAAGGCCAGCGTCTGAACGATCATCAGGCTGCCGAAACCGTAAACATTGTGGTTGCGGATATGCAAAAGCGTCTTTGTGATGACACCGCTGCGGCCGAACAGCAATATCATGGCCAGAGAAATCACGAAAGGCGGCGAAAGTATCGGCAGCATTGCCATAAAATGGAAGAACCGCTTGCCAGGCATGTTCGTGCGTGTGACCGCATAGGCGAACACATAACCGATGATGGTGGAAATGACTGCCACCGTCAAACCGAGCATCAGGGAGTTGCCCAAGGACGTAAAAAAGTTCGTCGAGTTCATGATGTGCTCGACATTGCTCAAGTCCAGATGGCCTTCCTGATTGGTGATTGTCGTCCACAACAGGCGCAGCACCGGAAAAATACAGAAAAGGACCAGGATGGCCAGAATCACGACGATGCAGGCGAACAGCCCCGGCTGACGAAGCAGCATGACAAACTCTTTTCTCCGCTGCTGCCGCATCTGTTTGACAGCCATGTTGGACAAGCAGACCGCCCCTTTCGAAAAAAGATACGGGGGCGGAGCGCAGCGGCCCCGCCCTCAGACATCACTTGATTACTTCAGCACGTTGTCACGCGTACGGACTTCACGCTCGAAGCGCTCTACCAGCGCGACTTTGTTGTCGCCGGACCAGATAAAGTCATAATCGATCAGGTTCAGCTGATCCATGGGGATCATCGCCGGATTGAGCTCCACTGTCTTGCTGATCGGATAGCGGTAGAACTGTTCGGTCGCCATCTTCTGGCAAGTATCAGACAGCATCCAGTCGATGAAAGCATGAGCCGCTTCGACTTCGTTCGCGGGGCCGCCCTTGACCATGGAGACGCAGGTCACTTCGTAGCCGGTACCTTCGCTCGGATAGGTGATGACCAGCGGATAACCTTCCAGGATGGTCGCCTGGGCGTCCAGGTCATAACCGATTGCAATGCCGATCTCGCCGAGGCCAGCCATGCGGTAAGGCGCCGCGCCGGCTTTGGTGTACTGCGCGATATTGGCATCAAGCTTCTTCATATATTCGAAGCCTTCTTCGACGCCGAAGGTCTGCAGCATGCCGGAGAAAGCCGTATAAGCCGCGCCGGAGGTGCCGGGGTGTGCCATGCAGACATCGCCCTTGAGATCCGGATTGATCAGCTCGGCCCAGCTCGTCGGGGCGGGAATGCCTTTTTCTTTGAGGTAGTCAGTGTTGCTCGCGAAAGCGGTGACGATCATGGAAACAGGCGTCCAGACTTCATTCGGATCCTTCCAGCGTTCATCCACGACTTCCAGCTTGGGAGATACATAATGATCCAGCAGACCCTTGTTCATAGCGCTGGTATGGGTGTCCACAGAACCGCCCATAAAGATGGAAGCCTGGGGATTCTGGGCTTCCGCTTCCAGACGGGTGACGATTTCGCCCGCGCCGAGGCGGACATAGTTGACCTTGATCCCGGTGTCCTTGGTAAACTGTTCGAACATCTGCAGAGCTTCGTTCTCCACATAGCAGGTGTAAATCGAGATGGACTTGACCTGTTCCGCGGACGCGAGGACCGGCAGTGAAAGCAGCATGCACAGGGCGAGCAGAATGGCAAAAACACGTTTCATGGAAAAGCCTCCTTTTAGTTATAGAGTCGATGGTGCAGCGGTGCTCTTTCGGAACACCAAATGAGTGTCAAACAGGACTGATTTCGGATGACTGTCCTCCTTTCTGATCATGTTGAGCAGCAGCCCGGCTGCTTTTTGACCGAGTTCATACCTTTCAAACGCGATCGTGGTCATTCCGAACCACGAAAGAGAAGCAAATTCAAAATCCCCGCTTCCCGCTATGGACAAGCCGGCGGGTACGCTGATGCCCTCCTCCGCCGCGTATTCCATGGCGCCGATGCCGATCTGGTCAGACGATGCGAAGACAGCAGTCGTTTTGGGATAGCGGTCGAGTACCAGTTTCATGGCCTCGCGCCCGTATGCGATCGCGTCCATCGCCCGGTTGGCGGGCATCCCCGGGATCAGGACGCTGTCCGCGTCGAGTCCATGGACAGCCATCCGGTCGCGGTAACCGCGCAGCCGCTCCCGGCCAATATCAGTGTTCAGCACGATATGGCAGATATGCCGATGCCCGAGCCCGGCCAGATAATCGACCATCTGGCACGCGCCAGTGTAATGGTCGGCATCCACATAGGGAATGCCGCTTCCTTCCGGCGGCCGCCTGCGAAGGGCGACCACCGGGATGCGCGTCTTTTTCAGGAGCGCGAGCAATTCGGGCGTCCATTCCTCCGGCGTGATGATGAGTCCGTCGAACCGCATCTCACGCGCGTACTGCACAAAATCCAGCATCCGTTGGGCGCTGCGGTTCAAGCTGCCGTAGATTAGCGTATATCCGTTTTGCTGGAGGCAGGTTTCAACGCCGTACGCGTTATCGGAAAAATAAGAATCCTGGATATCCGGGATTGTCAGCCCTACCGTGTGAGTGGACAGACGGGATACGTTCCTTGCAGCTGAGCTCGGCACGTAATCCAGTTCCTTGACTGCCCGCTCGATCTTCTGCCGGGTTTCCTCGTTGAGATCCGGATGATTGTTCAGATACCTGGAGACAGTGGAAACCGATACGCCAAGATAGGAAGCTACGTCGCGTATCGTGGTCATCCGCCATCCCTCCGCTCACTTTTTCATTGTTCCGGTACTGTTACCGGTACCGGTTCCGGTAAATAAAGAATAACATACCATGTCGTTTCTGTCAACACTTATTGCAAAAAAATCAATGGCGGTCATAATACGAATTGACAATATAGAAGACGGTCATGCCGAACGCATGGCCGCCTTATCTTTGAAAACTGGATTTCAGTTAATTGTCGTCGGGATTGTTGGTGCCGAACTGCATGATCTCCATGATCTTGTAACGATCCATCTGCAGGTGCTTCTTCATGGTCAGCGCTTCCTCAATGGGGATCTCGACGATGCCGCCCTCCTGGGTACCGATGATGCAATTACCGCGGCCTTCCGCGAAAGCCTGGACCGCATAGTAACCCATGCGGGTCGCCGTTTCGCGGTCGCGCCCGGTCGGTGTGCCGCCGCGCTGGATATGGCCGATGACGGTGATGGTCGGCTTGATTCCCAGCGCTTCCTTGATCTTCTCGCCGATATCCATGGCGTTGCCCGCGCCTTCAGCCACAACGATCATGAAGTGCGTATAGCCAGCCAGACGGGACGCGCGGATGCGCTCAACGACGTCCTTTTCAAAGTCGAGCTTATGCTCGGGCACCAGTACGGCAGTCGCGCCGACAGCAGTACCTACGTACAGGGCCAGGAAACCCGCGTTACGGCCCATGACCTCCACGACGGAGCAGCGCTCATGGGACTGCATGGTGTCGCGCAGCTTGTCAATACACGAGATTGCCGTGTTGCATGCGGAGTCAAAACCGATGGTATAGTTGGTGCAGCCCACGTCGTTGTCAATGGTCGCGGGAACGCCCACCACGGGAACCCCCAGGCGGGACAGTTCCAGCGCACCGCGGAAAGTACCGTCGCCGCCGATCGCCACGATGCCCTCCAGACCAAGCATCTTGCAGGTGGAGACCGCCTTCTGGCGTCCCGCTTCAGTCATGAACTCCTGGCTGCGCGCGGTATACAGGATGGTACCGCCCCTGGACAGCAGGTGGCCGACGCTCTCGCGGGTAAGCTGTACGAAATCACAATTGATGAGGCCCTGCCAGCCGCGGCGGATGCCGATGCATTCCATACCGTCCGCCAAAGCAGTACGCGCGACCGCACGGACCGCGGCGTTCATGCCGGGGGCGTCACCGCCGCTTGTCAAAACACCGATTCTTTTGATCTTGCCCATTTTTGTCTCTCCTTTTCCTTTAGTTACACGTTTTTCAGGTTAATACTATGACCTGAATCATTCATGATATGGATCGGGATAACTCTTGGATGCATTATAGCAAAACTTTTTACAGATTTCAATGATGAGAAACAAAAAATCGTCAGCCTGCCGGAAGAATAGTTGTTGATCAGATACAGACAAGGAATTTTAAAAAACGTATCTTTACATATGTGCAGATTTCAGAAACAGCCATGATTTTTAAAAGCTCGGTTTATAATTTTGCCCTTTAAAATCCGAAAGCATTCTGCTATAATGGTGAGAAAGCATAACAGAAATTGGAAGGAAGGTTAACGGTGTTCAAAAACCTGACAAAGTCTGAAAAATCATGGGTACTGTATGACGTGGGCAACAGCGCGTTCACGATGCTGGCCTGTTCGATGATCCCCATCTGGTTCAAAGAACTGGCAATCGGCACCGCTCCCGGACAGATTACGGGCGACCAGGCCACGGCCTATTACGCGATGGCGGTAGCTGTAGTCACGATCGTAGTCGCCCTGATCGGTCCCGTGATCGGCGCTCTGGCCGACCGGCGCGACATGAAGAAAATATTTTTCACTACTGCAGTGGCATTGGGCGTCACAGGATGCATCCTCAACGGCTTCGCGCTGAGCTGGGTGTCTTTCCTGGTCATCTACGTGCTGGCCAAGATCTGCTACGCGTCCTCGCTGACCATCTACGACTCCATGCTGAACGACGTGACCACGGACGAGCGCATGGACGAGGTATCCTCCTACGGATACGCCTGGGGCTATCTCGGGTCGTGCATTCCCTTCTGCGTTGCTTTGGGCGCCTACGTCATCAGCGGAGGGCTGAGCGAAAGCCTGATGCTGATCTCCCCCAGGCTCGGCAAGATTATCGGCTTTACGGTCACTGCCATATGGTGGATCCTGGTGACGATACCACTGATCCGCAACTATCGCCAGGTCAATTACACCGAGCGCAGCAAAGGTTCAGTCAGCCATGTATTCGGTAAGATCTTCCGGACACTGAAGGATATCGCCCTGCGCGACCGCAAGGTGCTGTTTTTCCTGATCGCCTTCTTCCTCTACATTGACGGCGTAGGCACGATCATCGACAATTGCATCAACATCGGCACTGACCTGGGACTGCCGACCGTCGGGCAGGTCATTTTCCTGGTCGCGACGCAGGTGGTGGCCTGGGGCGGCTCGCTGGTATTCGCCAAGCTGTCGCACAAATACGCTACCGGGCCTCTGATCCTTGTCTGCATCGCCGGCTATTTCGCCGTCTGCCTCTACGCGCTTACCCTGAAAACGCTGCTCCACTTCGGCATCCTGGCTTTCGGCGTCGGCTGCTTCCAGGGCTCCATCCAGTCCCTTTCCCGCAGTTATTATTCCAAGATCATCCCGCCGGAAAACTCAGGAGAACATTTCGGGATCTATGACATTTTCTCCAAAGGCGCCAGCTTCCTGGGTTCGGCAGTACTCGCGGCCGTCAAGCTCGCCGGCGGCACCATCAATATCGCGGTAGCCTCCCTGGCGGTGTTCTTCGCTGTGGGCTTTATCTTCCTGCGTATCTCCGATAAGACGCCATCCTCCCGCGGAGCCTGAGATGCGCCTATAAAACTGCAGTCAGAAAATAAATCCAGACATTAGTCATCTTTATAACAAAGGAGAAGAAACCAAGAACAACAAAGAAATCTATCGGAAAACACTGGGCTTTTCTATCCGCCGCCTCCTGTGGGACATTCTGGCTTTCGTGATTCTGGCCGTCATAACCGGAGGCGGATTCCTGCTGGCTGAAAAGCTGTCGGATAAAGGCCTGATCGGGCTTGGCATCGGCCTTCTGATCGGGATCATCGTGATCGCGTTTTTCCTGCGCTATGTCTCATACACCTACAAGGCGGGACAGATCGCCATGATGACCCGGGCGGTCGCAGAAGGCGAGCTTCCCGAGGACGTGATCGGCGAAGGCAAGAAAGTGGTGAAGTCGCGCTTCATGACAGTCGCCGCGTTTTTCGCGGTCACCAGGGTCATCAGCTGAATCTTCAACCAGCTGGGAAACGGGATCATCTCCATCGGTGAAAAGCTCGGCGGAGATACCGGCAAAAGCATCGGCAACGCGATCAGCATTGCGATCAGCGTGGTCGTCGCTTATCTGAGCGACTGCTGCCTTGGCTGGGTGTTCTATCGGAAAGACGTGAAAGCCACCAGGGCGACCTGCGAAGGCGCGGTGCTGTTCTTCAAGCACGGCAAGACGCTTGCAAAAAACATGGGCCGTGTGTTCGGCATGGGCATCGCCTCCTTGGTCCTGATCGGCGGCGCGTTCACAGGCGTTTTCTACCTGATCATTTCCAAATTCCCGGCCACCTTCACTCAGCTGGCCGCGGAAATCGCGGAAGCCGCCACGAGAGCGGAAATCACGGTCTCTGCCTATCTGACCGATCCGAATAACCTGATGCTGATCTGCGCAGCCCTGGCAGGCATCATCCTATGGGGCATCGTCCACTCTGCTTTCGTTCGTCCCTTTGTGCTGGTGGGCGTACTGCGCAATTACATCGAATCCGGCATTCAGGATGTGCCGTCCGAAGCGTCCTTTGCCATGCTGGACAGCAAATCCGCGAAATTCCGGAAACTGCACGCCGAACTGGCATGAAGCAAACTGACAGAAAACAGATATTTCTCCCCTTGAATCAAACGCGTCCATAATGGACTGCATTGAGCATTGCTTCAATCAAATACATTGACTTTGATTGGAGCAGTGCTTTTTCTCCGGTAATCAAGACTGAACAGCTTTGATGAGTCCGGCGGACAATTGGCATGAATGAAATCCGTGATCGAAAGGAAAGATGTGCATGAACAAGATCGTGCAGACATTGTTACTCCTTGAGTTTGAAGTCAGCGATTTCTCCCTCTGTGCCCTGATGGCTTTGTATCTGGCGGGTCTGTGGAAACTGCTGGTCAAATCCGGCCTGAAGGGATGGTGGGCGCTGATTCCCGGCGCAAGGGATTATCAATTGGCCTGCTGTGCAGGCAGAGAAGCCGAAGGCCGGGTTTACAGCGTCACAGGAGTGGCCATACTGCTGCTCAACCTGATCGCACTCTATTTGAATCGCGGAAGCGATCCGGAAAGCATCGAACCCGTTTATGGCCAGTATCTGCTCATCATAATCCTGAACATGACCCTGAGTATCATCCGCTTTATTTATCACGTCCGTGTGTGGAGTGGGATGATCGAAGTTTACGGGGTCCGGAAACGCTGGATGTTGCTGTGCCTGACCGAATATACCATCTGGATTCCCGCGCTGGTTTGGGGCTGGGTCAAAAAGTATCAGCCCGAATGGAAGGTTGAGGATATTCATGCGGAAATGGCGAGGCTCGCTACTTCGGGCAGCGCCACGGTGATGGACGAAGGGCTGACCGTGAACCTGAAAGAACGCACGGTCAGGCAGTTCTTCCAGAAAAGAATCCTGCTGAGGGATATCCACATGAGCATCCCGCTCGGGCATATGGTGCTTTTGCTGGGTGGTTCCGGCTCGGGCAAGACCACCTTCCTCAACGCCGTAAACGGCTATGAGAAGGCGGACGCTGAAGTGATGCTCAACAGCGAAAACCTGTACACCCATTATAAAAAAATGCAGTACGAAGTGGGCTTTGTCCCGCAAAGCGAACTGATGCGCAGCAAGGACACCGTTCTGAATACCCTGCTTGATGCGGCAAAGCTGCGTCTGCCCCGGGGTGTCTCCGCCAAGCAGCGCCGGGAGCGGGTGGACGAGGTGATGGACATTTTCGGTCTGACGCGGGCAAAAAACCATCTCGTGGAAAAGCTCTCCGGCGGCCAGAAAAAGCGTCTGTCCATCTGTATGGAATTCATCAGCAATCCCTCCCTCTTCATATTGGACGAACCGGACAGCGGCCTAGACGGCGTCCTGGCCCGTGAACTCTTTGAGCAGCTGCGCAAGATTGCAGATACAGGCAAGATCGTCATCGTCATCACGCACACGCCGGACCGGGTCGTCGACCTGTTTGACGACGTGATCGTTCTGGCCAGGGATTCCGCCCGGACCGGCCGTCTGGCCTTCTACGGCAGCATTGATGAGGCTCGGAAGTTCTTTAATCAGGACAGTATGGAGCACATAGTCAAATCCGTCAACACAAAGGCAGACGGCGGCGATGGGCTGGCAGACGAATTTGTGCTGAAGTTTGCGGAGGTGCAGCATGGCTGATTTGAAAGCGAATAAACCTTCCCGGCAGATGGCGATCCATCACCGCAGCCGCGGCGCGCAGGTATCGATCTATTTCGGCAAAATGCTGCGGATGTTCGTCTACCAGAACGACTGGAAAGTGCTGCCCATGGCGGCCCTGGTCGCCGGATTGGTCGGCATGGTGATCCGGAACAAGATCTTTGTCAACATGGAAGGCACCCTGATGGGCGCGTTTGCCATCGTTTGCGTATGCATCTGGAACGGCTGCTTCAACTCCATTCAGGTCATTTGCCGCGAGCGGGATGTGGTCAAGCGCGAACATCGTTCCGGCATGCACATTTCCTCTTACATTGTTTCCCATATGCTGTATCAGTGCCTGCTGTGCCTGGCGCAAACGGCGATCACGCTGTATGTGACCCTGATAGTCGGCGTAAAATATCCCCCGGATGGGCTGGTGACGCCTTTCTTCATACTGGATTTTATGATCTCCATGTTCCTGATTACCTACGCTTCGGACATGCTTTCCCTGTGGGTGTCAGCCCTGGCCAAAAACACCACAACGGCGATGACCATCATGCCCTTTGTATTGATCTTCCAGCTGGTTTTCTCCGGCGGAATGCTGTCGCTGCCTGCCTGGACGGAGACCATGACGCACTTTACGATCTCCAATCCCGGTCTCAAAGTGCTTGCCGCCCAGGCGGACACCAATCACCGTCCCTACGCGACGATCGCCAGCATGGTCGGCAAAATGCGCGACAGTGAAATCGGCGGCACATTCACCGTCGGCCAGGCACTGGATATTCTGCAGGATGCGGAGAATCCCACCATCGCGGAAGTACGCGCAAAAGAAATCGGCAAAGTGATGACCCTGAAAGAACTGAAATCGGCGCTGGATAAATCCGCCACATTCGATGCCTTCAGGAAAGAACACGTTGTGGAAGATTTCACGGTGGAAGACGCCCTGCGCGTCCTGGTCGATGCGAAGGAACTGGAAAGTGTGATCAGCGACAGTCTTGGCACAACTACAGCTTCTGCGATCCGGGATGTGCTGCAAACCCTCCTGGATTCGGAAGAAATGCAAACATTCCTGCAAACGAAGCTGCTTCATACGACGACCGTAGGCGACGTACTGGACGCCATCGGCACTGATGATTTGATAGAAAAGTACGGAGATACTAAAGTCGGAGGCACCTTCACCATTGGAGAAGCAGTGGATGCGCTCGCAAACAATCCCGACATCCAGGCGCGCCGCAATCAGGAAATCACCGTCCGCACCTCCGTGGGAAAGGTGCTGGACATCGTGGGCGAAGATAAAGTGAAGACCTTCCTGGAGCAGAAGGCCGCTGAAGTCAGTTATAAAGCCGATTACGAATGCACCGTCGAAAACATCGTCGGTTACTGGCTGGATATATTCATCTTCATCATCGTTTTTGCCGCCTTGGCAATCATAACCCTGGAGTTCATCGACAAAGACAAGCGGTGACAAGATAAGCTTTCTCTGTGTTTACAAACTGTGCGATATCATTTATAATGCAAATTGAGGGAAGTCCCGCGTTATTCCCCGTCTTGTCTTTGACAGCGACGGCGGGGAGCGGGATACTTCCCTCAGTTTTTGCTCTTGCAGATTGTACTGTGCGTTACTCGGCTTGAATCACAGAAGAATACCGAACCCGGACGAGCTGGAGATCTCAGTCATGCCTGAAAGGCGAAGTAGATTCCCCTATTTTTTGCTCCGTGTGGGTTTTGGTGTGGTTTTTTCAGAATCAGTTTTGCTGAAAAGCTGAGTTTTCCAACAAGAAATCCCCTAATTCCTTTGTGGAATCAGGGGATTTATCATGGAGCTGATGACCGGATTTGAACCGGTGACCTCATCCTTACCAAGGATGCGCTCTACCGACTGAGCTACATCAGCAACGCGGCTATTATAGCAAAGTTCCCCCCACGTGTCAATATTCAAAAAGAAAAAAATTTGCGCCTCCGAATCGCATGAAATCCAGTACTGCAATTACCTGGTAGCTGTTGGCAAGAATGGCTTCAGGGAGGATTCGGCTAAGATTTCCCACAAGGATAAAACAACAGTTCAACAATAGGATCACGCAAAAGATATGCCGGTTCGAACGCAGGAAGAGTTTGTTTACGCTCTGGTTTTCCAATGCGGGAATGCTTGTATTTTTTTGTGTTTTGGCCGTATGCATGATTGCATCGAAAATCAAATTATGATATGATATTGGGTGTGTTGTTACCTGCAAGAGCAGGCGGCACACGCGAACCGAAGCTGAAAGGAGCACCTTCATGGATTCAAGGCGCCAGATTGCAGATACATTGCTCGTAACGTTAAAGAACAGTTATCCAGAAGCCCAGGGACTGCCGGACGATCTGTACGGTTTTCTCGAAGTTCCCCCGGACAAGAACATGGGCGACTACGCTTTCCCCTGCTTCAGGCTTTCCAAGGCACTGCGCAAAGCTCCGCCCATGATCGCCGCGCAGCTGGCCGGGGTTTATGCCCAGCCGGATCTGGCGAGGGCGGAAGCGGTAAACGGATATCTGAACTTCTTCCTCAACCGCAGCAATTTCGCTCAGCAGACCCTTGACAGCGTGCTCGCCGCCGGCGACCGCTGGGGCGCTTCCGAGGAAGGGAAGGGCAAAACTGTCTGTCTGGACTATTCCTCCATTAACATCGCCAAACGTTTCCACATCGGTCACCTCTCCACCACAGTCATCGGCAACAGCCTGAAGCGCATCTATGATTTCCTGGGCTGGCGCACCGTGTCCATCAACCATCTGGGTGACTGGGGCACACAGTTCGGCAAAATGATCGCCGCGTACAAGCACTGGGGCGACAAGGAAGCCGTGGAACGCGGCGGTGTGGATGAGATGACCCGCCTGTACGTACGCTTTAACCAGGAAGAGGCGAACAATCCCGCCCTGGAAGAGGAAGGCCGCGCCTGGTTCAAGAAGATCGAGGACGGCGATCCTGAAGCGCTGGAGATCTTCCACTGGTTCAAGGATGTCACGCTGAAAGACGCGATGCGCGTATATGATGTGCTGGGCGTCCACTTCGACAGCTACGCCGGCGAGAGTTTTTACGCGGACAAGACCGGCCGTGTGGTCGAGGAACTGGAGAAGAAAGGCCTGCTGAAGGATTCCGACGGCGCGAAGATCGTCGATCTGGAAGAATACAACATGCCGCCCTGCCTGATCCTGAAATCAGACGGCGCGACGCTGTACCATACGCGCGACCTCGCTGCGGCACTGTACCGCAAGGAAACCTACAATTTTGACCGCTGCCTGTATGTCGTTGCGTACCAGCAGGACCTTCATTTCCGCCAGCTCTTCAAGGTGCTGGAGCTGATGGGCTACGACTGGGCGAAAGACCAGATGAAGCACGTCGCCTTCGGCATGGTCTCCTTTGAGGGCCAGGCCCTGTCCACGCGCAAGGGCGTGATGATCCTGCTGGACGAGCTGCTCAGTCGCGCGCAGGAAAAAGCCCTGGACATTATCAAGGAAAAATCTCCCAATCTGCCTGACAAGGAAGATGTCGCGCGTCAGGTGGGTGTCGGAGCGGTCGTTTACGCCACGCTGCAGAACAACCGCATCAAGGATATCGATTTCTGGTGGGACCGTGCGCTGAACTTCGACGGCGAAACCGGACCGTACGTGCAGTACACCTGCGCGCGCTGCGGCTCTGTGCTGCGGAAAGCACCGGACCTGGGTAACGCCGCGCCTGATTATTCCGCGCTGGACAACGATGAAGCCCAGCAGCTGTTGCTGCTCCTCTCCCGTTTCCCGGACGCGGTCAAGGACGCTGCTGAGAAATATGAACCCTCCATGGTCACCCGCGCCACGACCGAACTGGCCAAGGCCTACAACAAGTTCTACTACGAGCATCGCGTGCTCGACGACGCGGATCCCGCGGGAAGCAAGGCGCGTCTCCTGCTGACTGAGGCAGTCCGCAACGTCATCCGCACCGGACTGTATCTAATCGGTGTTGAAGCACCAGAGCGCATGTAACGCCATCATCTTAACCGCCAACACTCGCCAAACCAATCAATCACAGGAGGGTATATGCGCTTTTCCAAAATGCAGGGCATCGGCAATGATTTTATAATCATCAACTGTTTTGAGGAAGATGTCTCTGATCCGTCCCGGCTGGCCATCCAGATGTGCCGCACCCACTACGGTATCGGCGCGGATGGGCTGGTACTGCTCGAGCCCGCGGACGGCGCGGACGTGAGCATGCGAATCTTCAATTCAGACGGTTCCGAATCAGAGATGTGCGGCAACGCGCTTCGCTGCATCGGCAAATACATGTATGAGCGCGGAATGACAGAACAGACGACGCTGTCCGTGCTTACCCGCGGCGGCATCCACGAACTCTGGATGACTGTCGAAGACGGGGCGGTCACCTACGTGAAGGCGGACATGGGTACCCCTGAATTAAGCCCCCGCCACATCCCGGTCGACCTGCCCGGCGAGATCGTACTCAAGCACCGCCTGCAGATGATGGGCCAGACGATGTTCATCACCTGCGTCAACATGGGCAACCCGCACACGGTCATCTTTGTCCGTGACCCGGAAGTGATCGACCTGCCGGTGCTCGGGCCGATGATCGAACACCACCCTCTGTTCCCGCGCCGTACGAATGTCGAATTTGTGCGCGTAATCAAGCGCGACGTACTCCAGATGCGCGTCTGGGAACGCGGTGCCGGCGAGACACTCGCCTGCGGCACGGGTGCCTGTGCGGCGCTGGTCGCCGGCGTCCTGACCGGCAGCTGCGACCGCTCGGTACAGATGAAGCTGGCCGGCGGCAACCTGAGCCTGCAATGGAACGCCGCGGATAACCACGTCTATATGAGCGGCGACGCCTCATTCGTCTTTGACGGTGTCTGGGAAGAGAGGTTTTAAGCTTATGCGGATCAACACTCACCTCGCCGACATGAACAAGGCCTACCTGTTCGCGGAGATTGCCGCGCGGGTCGCCGAGTATTCCAAGGAACAGCCGCCGCACGAGATCATCCGTCTCGGCATCGGCGACGTGACTCTGCCGCTCACGCCGCACGTGGCAAAAGCCTTTTCCGACGCCGCGCTCTCCATGGGCACGCCCGAAGGCTTCCGCGGCTATCCGCCCTATGAAGGATACGATTTCCTGCTCGATGCTATTATCCGGAACGATTACGCGCCGCTGGGCGTGACCATCGGCCGAGATGAAGTCTTCGTTTCCGACGGCGCCAAGAGCGATACCGGAAACATCCAGGAGCTGCTCTCGGCAGACGCGCGCATCGCAGTGACCGACCCGGTATATCCCGTGTATGTCGATTCCAACGCGATGGTCGGACGCCTGGGAAAACGCACCGCGACGGGTTATGAACGGCTGGTGACTCTCCCCTGCACAGCCGAAAACGGTTTTGCGCCTGATCTGCCGGAGGACGCGCCGGACGCGCTGTACCTGTGCAGCCCAAACAATCCCACCGGGATGGCCCTGACCCGTAAACAGCTCGGACATATCGTCAACTGGGCGCGGGCACACGGCACGCTGATCGTTTTTGACGCCGCTTACAAAGCTTACATCACCGATCCAGATGTCCCGCACAGCATCTTTGAAATCGAAGGCGCACGCGAATGCGCGGTCGAATGCTGCTCCTTCTCCAAAAACGCCGGGTTTACCGGTGTGCGCTGCGCTTATACGGTGATCCCGCGTGAACTCACCGCGACCGCGGACGGCAGGACGATCCGCCTGGGCGACTTGTGGCGCAGGCGTTCTGAGAGCCGCTCCAACGGCGTCTCCTATCCTGTTCAGTGCGCTGCCGCTGCCAGCCTGGACGATATCGGCCGCGCGGAAATCAACGCGCTGGTCAGCCATTACCTGGCGAACGCGTGCATCATTCTGGACGGCCTCAAACAAGCCGGCCTGACCTGCTACGGCGGCGTCAACTCTCCTTACGTCTGGCTGAAGACACCGGACGGCATGAGCTCCTGGGATTTCTTTGACATGCTGCTGCGCAAAGCGCAGGTCGTCGGCACGCCCGGCGCCGGTTTCGGCGCGGCGGGAGAAGGCTATTTCCGCCTGACCGCTTTCAACAGCGAAGAGAACACCCGCCGCGCGGTAGAGCGCATCATCAGTACAATATAAGCGACAAAACGGAGGATTGAGTTTATGGTAAGGGCAATCGTAGGCGCCAACTGGGGCGATGAAGGCAAGGGAAAACTGACGGACCTCCTGGCGGAAGAAAGCGACATCGTCGTCCGTTTCCAAGGCGGCGCGAACGCGGGACATACCATCATCACGGATCAGGGCAAATTCGCCCTTCACCTGCTGCCCAGCGGCGTGCTGCACCCGAATATCGTCAACGTACTCGGCAGCGGCGTCGCGCTGGATATCACGGAAATGCTGGAAGAACTGGACTCAGTGCGCGAACGCCTCGGATTCACGCCGAAGCTGCTGATTTCCGACCGCGCGCAAGTCCTCACCCCCTATCACGTCGCGCTCGACTGTTATGAGGAAGAACGTCTGGGCAAGGCCTCTTTCGGCTCCACGCATTCCGGCATCGCGCCTTTCTATGCAGACAAGTTTGCCAAGATCGGCATCCAGGTCTGCCAGCTCTACGATAAAGACCTGCTGCATAAGCGGCTGAGCAATGCGGTCAACCAGAAAAACGCGCTGCTGGACGCGCTTTACCACAAAGCGCCGCTGGACGCGGACGAACTGACCGAAACCCTGTGGACGCTCGGCCAGCGTATCGCTCCGATGGTCACGGATACCGCGCGTTTCCTGCACGACGCGATCCGTGAAGGCAAGCAGATCCTGCTCGAAGGCCAGCTGGGCACACTCCGCGACCCGGATCACGGCATCTTCCCCTATACCACCTCGTCCTCTCCCCTGGCCGGATTCGCGCCGGTCGGCGCGGGCATCCCGCCGTATGCGATCAATGAAGTCATTACTGTCACCAAGGCCTATTCTTCCTGCGTCGGCGCCGGTCCCTTCGTGACCGAGCTCTTCGGCGACGAGGCGGAAGAACTGCGCCGCAGGGGCGGCGACGCCGGCGAGTACGGCGCGAAAACGGGCCGTCCGCGCCGTGTGGGCTGGTTCGACTGTGTGGCGACGCGTTACGGCTGCATGATGCAAGGCGCGACCGCCTGCGCGCTGACCAACCTGGACGTCCTCTCCTACCTGGACGAGATCGCCATCTGCACCGGTTACAGGATCAACGGCGAGATCGTACGCGATTTCCCGGTGACCCCGCTGCTGGACAAAGCGGAGCCCGTGTATGAGTACCTTCCCGGCTGGAAGACCGACATCCGCGGCATCCGCCGCTATACAGACCTCCCCGAGAACTGCCGCCGGTATGTGGAACGCCTCGAGCGTGAAACGGAAGTTCCGTTCAAATACCTGAGCAACGGCCCACGCCGCGACGAGATGATCGCCCGATGAGCGAACTCCCGCCCTACCGCAGGACAAGGATCATCCGCAAAGAGTTCGCGCCCGGCCAGCGCATCCTGATGATCTCGGACATTCATGGCCACGACAGCGTTTTCCGTGCCGTCCTCAAAAAGGCTGCGTACACGCAGGATGACGCGCTGGTCATCGTCGGCGATCTGCTCGAAAAAGGCGCGGAAAGCCTGAAGGTCATCCGTACGCTCATGGACATGTCCGCTTCAAGCAATGTACATGTGCTGCTGGGCAATATGGACGTTTTCACGATCCACCGCCTGCTCTCCGACGATCCCGTATGGCGCGACAGACTGTTTGATAAAGCCCAGGACATGATCCGCTGGTGGGGCGGTTGCCTGCTGGACGAGATGTGCAGGGAACTCGGAATCACGTTGACGCCCGATATCGACCGTATTGCCACCGTCCGCCGTCTTCGCGAACATTTCGCGCCTGAACTCGCCTGGCTGTCCCAATTGCCAGCGATCCTGGATACCTCGACGATCACTTTTGTGCACGGGGGCCTGCCCCATCTGAGGCTCGATGAACTGGAAGGCGCGATCAGTGAGCCTTATCTCAAAAACGATAGTTTTCTTTCCAAGGGCCTGTCCTTTGACAGGTACGTCGCCGTAGGCCACTGGCCGACGGTACTCTACCGCGACCGGCTGATGGACATGTCGCCCCTGATCCTGCGGGACAGGCACATCGTCTGCCTCGACGGCGGCTGCGGCGTCAAACGCAGCGGCCAGCTGAACTGCGTGATCCTGCCAGACGCCCGGAGCGAAGATTTCAGCTTTGTCTGGGCAGATGGTCTGCCCCATGTCCGGGCCATCACGGAACAGGCAGAGGGGCCCGAACCGACCTACATTCATTATCAGGACCGCGCGGTGGATATTCTGGAGCGCGGGGACGAGTTTTCGCTGGTGCGCTATCACAGCCGGGAAACCCGGGTGCCGACATCCGCGCTGGATCCCGACAATCCCGGACAGCTCGATACCGATATGACGGACTACCGGCTGCCGGTTTCGCCCGGGGACGAAATGAGCCTCATCATGCGCTGCGGCGATGAAATCTATGTCCGTAAAGACAGCATACTTGGATGGTATAAAGGAGATTACACTTATGTTGCAGAGAATCAATGACGATTATCTTTATCTGGGCCAGGACGACGACCGTCTGGCGCTGTTTGAAAACGTTTATCCCATCCCTCGCGGCGTCAGCTACAATTCCTACCTGCTCCTCGACGAGCAGACGGCGCTCCTGGACGCCGTGGACTGGTCGCAGGGCGAAGCCTTCCTGCAGGCTCTCCGGGATGGCCTCGGCGGCCGGGCGCTCGACTATGTGTTCGTGCACCATATGGAGCCCGATCACGCCGGCACCCTGGCAGCTGTATTGGCACAGTATCCCGGCGCCAAGGTCGTACTGACCAAGAAAGCGCAGCAGATGTTCGGGCAGTTTTTTGACCTGGACATCGCCGACCACTGCGTTATCGCCGCGGAAAACAGCACGCTGACCACCGGTAGGCACAATTTCCGCTTCATGACCGCGCCGATGGTGCACTGGCCTGAAGTCATG
>JAFRNK010000097.1 GCA_017430225.1 Clostridia bacterium
AAGCGGTATCGGAGGCGCTGTCGCTCTCGCCCACCGTCACGGCCTTCACGGTGCCGTCCTCATTGAAGGCCACGGTCACCGGGAAACTGCCCGTCAGGCCCTTGGCCTGCACAGTCGTGCCCTCGGCCACCGGCTCTTCCGCGACAGGCTTTTCCGCCTTAGGTTCTTCCGCAGCGGGTTCTTCTGCCTGAGCGGGAGCGTTCGCCGCGCCCAGCTCGTTCACGGCGTTCAGGATCGCCGTCTTGCTGATCGTTGCGCCGCCGGTCACGTCCACGCCTTCCACAGGTACGGCCTTGCCGACAAACTTGCCCAGGAATTCTTCGGTGTTCGCCATCGCCAGGAAAGCGGTATCGGAAGCGCTGTCGCTCTCACCAACAGTTACAGCCTTCACAGTGCCGTCCTCGTTCAAAGCGACGGTTACCGGGAAGCTGCCCGTCAGGCCCTTGGCCTGCACGGTCGTGCCTTCCAATGCAGGAGCTTCCGCAGCAGCGGGTTCCTCTGCGGCCGCGGGTTCTTCAGCGGCAGGCTCTTCTGCCTTGGGTTCTTCCGCCTTGGGTTCTTCGGCGGCCGGTTCTGCCGCCTGTTCTGCGCTGCCCGCACCGGCCAGCTTCGCGGCGGCTTTGTTGATCGCTTTGACCAGCGCGGTCTTGGTGAAGGTCGCGCCGCTCAGGACGTCCACATCGCCCAGTTCAATGGGCGGTACCTTGCCGATGAACGCTTCCGCGCACTCCGGTTCCAGGGCACGCGCGCCGAAGCCTGCGGTTTCGGCAAAGCTGTCGTCACCGATCTCCAGCGTGCTGATCGCGCCGTTTTCATCCAGCGTCAGGCTGACGGCCACCGGGCCGGCAAAGCCCTGTTCAGATGCTTTCGCACCGCTGGAAGCCGCGTTCCTGATCATCTCAGCAGCCTGATTGACCGCGTTGACGACCGCCGTCTTCGTGAAGGTCGCACCGGACAGCACATCCACCTGGTCAAGCGCCAGCGGAGGCGTCAGGCCGATGAAGGCCTGCGCGCATTCGGGCTCAAGCGCCCGCGCGCCGAAGCCGGCAGTTTCCGCGAAGCTGTCGTCGCCGATCGTCATTTCGGTGATCTCGTCAGCGCCGCCCAGCGTGACCGTCACCGCCACGGGGCCCGCAAAGCCCTGCGCGGACGACGTCGCAGTACGGGAACCGGCTTCGACCGTCTCTTCCTCATTCAGGCCGAGCATCTCGCGGATGTATTCACCCGCCAGGTTGACTGCATTGGTCACCGCGTTGGAAGTGATCGTCGCAGCCGTGATCGCGTCGACTGTATTGTCCGCAGGCGTGCCGCCCGCTTTGATCACGCGCAGCGGCGTCTGCTTGCCTTTGAACTGATCCGTGAACGACGCGTCCTTGGACTTCGCGCCAAGGCCCGCCGTTTCGGAGAAATTCGCGCCGCCGACGGAAATACCGGTCAGCACCGCAGCCTTGTCAAAGCCGGCGGTCACTTCGACCTCGCCGCCGAAGCCCTTGTTCAGGACGGTGACCACATAGCCTTCCGGCGCGCTGGCCTTGCTGCCTTCATAAATCTCCAGGATGCGCGGCGTTCCGCTGGCTTCCGGCGCCTCCAGCGCGGAAAACGCGTCAGCACCCGCAACCAGCACCTGGCGGGTCTTCTCCGCCTTCTGCCGTTCCTGTTCAGCGATAGGCCCTTGGGTGACGCCGTTGATCAGCCCCAGCGCCACACCGGCGATCAGCGTGATCGCCAGCAGTACGGCCCATGCCGCGTACGATTTTTTCATAACGTCTCTACCGCCTCTCTTTGTCCGCCCGTACAGCGCCGGATCATTTCCGCATCCGGTACCCGTCCGAGCATTTCCTGTGCCCGCTCAAGATCCCCCTGTTCCAGCGCCGCGCGTATAGCGCTGCTGGAGATCACTGAACCGTCCGCCAGCCTGACGCGGGGTACGACCCTCAGTTCCACATGCGCGTCTTCACACATGCGCCTGAGTTCTTCACTGCCCGTGTCGCCCCGATAACCGAAGCGGTGATCGTCCCCGACCACGATGACCCTGGCGTTCAGTTTTCCCAGCAGGATCTCTTCAAAAAAAACCTTCCCCGGCAGGCGGCGCACACGGTCAATAAACGGTGTGATCGCCAGCACGTCCACCTGCGCGGCGTCAAACAGACGGATCTTGTCTTCCGGCAGCGTCAGCTGAGGTATATTCCGCTCAGGGTGCAGCACCTGCGCGGGCGAACGGTCCAGCGCATGCACGCAGACCATCAGGCCCTCGCGGTCCGCGATTTCCCGCGCAGCCTCGATCAGCGCCATATGCCCCCGGTGGACACCGTCAAAGTATCCCAGGCATACCGCGCTCCCGGGGAGACGCGTCTGCATTTCCCCGGTATCGATCACTCTCATGGCCGTGATGTACCTCTCCTTATTCCGTCAGAATCCATTCCGTGCCGAATTGATTTTTGGGCACTTCTCCACTACAGAAATGTAACACAGCGGCCGATGTAAGTCAATAGCCGGAGCGGTCAAACCGGAAAAAAAGACCCGCTGGACGCACGGCCCTCACGGTCCGGACATTTGTGCATTCCAACAATTCGCAATATTGGATCACGGGCAGAATCCAAAGTGTTTGACAAACCTACATTTTTTTGCGTGAATAGCCATTTTTGTATGGAAATTGCCGCCTGCGTATGATATAATTATGAGGATACGTATGCATTCCGCGAAAGACGGGTGCGGCGTGAGAAAACACATGGCAAATAGAACAATACAGAGGGGTGATCGGGATGCTGACGATGGAAAAGCTGGCGTCCTTCGGTGCTGATACGGCGGCGGGGCTGGCCAGATGCCTGAATAACGAGGCGTTCTATCTGCGGCTGGTGAATACCGAACTGGGCGATGCGAATTTTGCCGTGCTTCAGGATGCTTTATCCTCCGGCAAAACACAGGAAGCCTTCGCTGCCGCCCATGCGCTCAAGGGTGTGCTGGGCAATCTTGCCCTGACACCGATTTATGAGCCCGTGGCCGAGCTTACAGAGCTTTTACGCAATGCCGACGGACAGGCGGATCTGGGAGACCTGCCGGAGCTGATCAGGAAGGCCTGCGCCGAACTCAAAGCGCTGGCGGAATAGACGGCAAGAACGCGGCGGAGAACCGCGCAGTGCGGTGTGCATGACAGACGGGTTTCTTATTTTGCCCGGAAGCCGGATAGCGGGGCTGGAGGAGATATTGCGCACGGGTGGCATCGTGACCCGGTTTGCCCCGGAAATGTTCGCTGTGCTTTTGCCTGCGGTGAATTACAGTTCAGGCAGCGCCTTCATGGAGCGCATTGAAGCGTTATTTTATCGGAAATATCCCAATCGACCCGTGCTGATGCATCATCACATCAGCACGCGGGCGGACGAAAGGATGGCCGTATGCAAAGAAATTGTTTGCTTTTATCGACTGAGCCGGAGAAAGTGGGTGTGTCATGAGACGATGGAGTCGTCTGTTCCTGATCGTCTTTTTGCTGATAGGGGTCATACTCCTGCTGTGCAGCGGGGCGCTGGCGGAGGACAAGGCCCTCTGGCCCCAAACAGGCAAGAACGTAAAAAAGAGCAGAAAGCTGATACTGGACGTGAGCTATACACAGGACGGCTATTTTATGGCCGCCGTCCAAAAGCAAAACAAACATAAGCTGAAGCTGCGCGTCACGAAGGGCAGAGAAACGCTGACCTACGATCTGAACGGCAACGCTGAATATGAGGTAATTCCCCTGCAACTGAGCAGCGGGAAATATGAAGTGACATTGTATGAAAACGTCTCTGGAAAAAAGTATTCACAGGAGGGAAAGATCAATCTGACGGTCAAACTTTCCCGGGAAGACGCCGCTTTTCTTCGTCCCAACCAATACGTGAATTATACCCAGCTTTCCGAGGCGGTGGCGGAGGCGAACAGGCAGTGTGAGGGAAAAAGCGAAAGGGAAGCCTATGAAACCGTCTGCGGTTTTATGAAATCCCGCTTTGTATACGATTACATCAAGGCGGCCACGATCAAGGCGGGCATGCTGCCCGATATTGACGGAAGCTTCGCGAAAAAAGCCGGTATCTGCCAGGATTTGTCCGCCATCATGGTGTGCATGCTGCGTACCCAGGGCATCCCCTCCCGGCTGATGATCGGATACGCGGACAAACAGTACCACGCCTGGGTAACGACCACCGTAGGGAACAAGGAGGAATTCTTTGATCCTACCGCTGCTCTGAACAGCATTTCCAAAGTGAAGTCATACACCACTGAACGATATTATTGACGGAGGATCGATCGATGAGCAAAAAGGATAAGCGCACGCTGTCGGCGGCCGAGCTGAGCACTTTCTGCGGCCAGGTGGCCCTGATTCTGGAAGCGGGGCTTCCGCTGTACGATGGGATGGAAACGCTGGCCGGCACGGAAGGCGACGGTGAAAACAGGGATGTTTACGCCTCCGCCAGCAAGGGGGTCACGGAAACGGGCTCCCTCTATGAAGCGCTGAAGGACGACAGCCATTGGCCCGCCTACCTGGTGGAAATGGTAAGAATCGGCGAAAGATCCGGCCAGCTGGAGCAGGTGATGCGGGGTCTGGAAAAGTATTACGCCCGGGAGGACCGCATCCATTCCTCCGTGGTCAGCGCGGTGACGTATCCGCTGGTACTGGGAGCCATGCTGATTCTGATCGTACTGATCCTGCTGTGGCGCGTGCTGCCGGTGTTTCGCCGGGTGTTGGACAGCATGGGCGGCGGCATGAGCGGTTCGGGCAATGTGATGATGCGGCTTGGCGTCATCGTGGGCTGGGTAGTGCTGGTGCTGGCAGCGCTGGCGATAATCGCGGTGATCGTGGCCCTGATTTTGCTCCGAACCAAGCACAGGGACCGGGTGATCCAGCTTATGCAGAAGGTATTTCCGCCCTATCAGCAATTGACGAAAAAGCTTTCCGCTTCCAGGGTGGCGGGTGTGCTTTCCATGATGCTCTCCAGCGGCTTTCCCACTGACGAAGCTCTGGAAATGACCTCCCATATTCTGTCAGACAAGGACGCCTCTGCCAGCGTTACGGATATCCGTACCCAGCTGGAACAGGGCGAAGGCTTCGCTGAAGCCATTTCCAATACCGGGCTGTTTGACGATCTGCAGAACCGCATGATCAAAATGGGCTCCGCCACAGGCCGGGAGGATCAGGTGCTTGCCAAGCTGGCCGAGCTGAACGAAGAGCAGGTGGAGGAACGAATCAGCCGCCTGGTGTCCATCATCGAGCCAACCTTGGTGGCGCTTTTGTCCGTGGCCATCGGCGCGGTGCTGATGGCTGTGATGCTGCCTATGGCGGGCATCCTTTCCAGCCTTTAAAGCGGATTGAGAACGCGGAGAAAGGAGACGGGCCGGTGAATCAACGGGATATAGTGAAAATCGCGGCGTTTGTCGCGGTGCTGATACTGGCGGTGGTGCTGATCAGCCGCATCGAATCGGCACACGACCGGGCAGAAACGGAAATCGTACGGGATGCGGTCAAAAACGCCGCCCTGACCTGCTACGCGGTAGAGGGTGCGTATCCGGATGATGTGGAATATCTGAAGGATCACTATCAACTGGCCTATGATGAGGAACGCTACTTCATTACTTATGAGGCGTTTGCCTCCAACCGCATCCCGGATATCTGGGTATCGGAAAAGGGGGCGGGAATGCCGTGAGGAAGATCAGCCAGCCCTTCCATGCCATTACAGGGGTATTCGTGTTTCTTCTCCTGGGTATTTTCGCCGTGTTTTCCACAGTGATGGTGATGCTGGGGGCCAGGGCGTATAAGGGCACCGTGGAGCAGCTGGAAGCCCACAACGGGGCCCGCATCGCCCCCGCCTATCTTCGCAGCATGGTGCGGGCAGACGATGAAAGAGCCGTTATTTCCGTGGAGGAGACCGCGGGCGTCACCGCCCTGACCCTGCTGAACGAGTACGACGGCGAAGCGTATGTGACGCGGATCTACTGCTACGAAGGCCAATTGTATGAATGGTTCACCGAGGCGGAAAACGAGTTTGTGCCTGAGGAGGGTGAGCCCGTCTGTCCCTGCGGCGGCATGACCGCCGAGGTGAACGGTGAAATCCTTTCCGTCCGGCTTTTGAACGGGGATGAATGGATCAACGTGGATATTGCTCTGCGGGCAATCCGGTGAGGGGGTAAAATGAAAACGGGAAATCGAAGCAATGCCCTGCTGGTGGAGCTTTTGATCGTGGTCATGTTTTTCATGCTGGCCTCCACCGTGCTTTTGCAGGTGTTTTCTACAGCCCACAATCAGATCAGCCGGGCGGGAATCAGAACCCGGGCGCTGAACGAGGCCCAGAACGTGGCGGACCGGCTGTACGCGGCAAAGACGCAGGAGGATGAAGGCGCGGTCCTGGCTCATTTGGGCTTTTCGTCGGACGAATCGGGGACGCAAGCCCTGGAAAAGGATGGCTACACCCTGACCGTGCGTTTTGATTTGCAGGCCCGGGAAGCAGGGGACATGCGCCTGTATACGGTGGAAGCGTATCAGACGGATGAATTGCTTTTCACCCTGCCTGTAGCCCGGTATGAGGAGGGACAGCCATGAGCCGGAAGAAAAAAAGCAGCGTCAGCTTCGGCCCGGGCGCGGCTTCCCTGATTTTGATTGTCGTGGCGCTGTCCCTGAGCGCGCTGGGTATGCTGTCTCTGATGAACGGCCGCAACGACGCGAGACTCAGCGAACGCAGCGCCCAGGTGATCGAGGCGGTGTACCGTTTGAACGCGGATGCGGAGGAACACCGCGCGGAACTGGACGCGCTGCTGGTCCGGGCCGCCGAAGGGAAAACGGACGATGAAGCGTACCTTGCCGCCCTGGCAGATGCCCTGCCGGAAGGCACGGAACTGGAGGGCACGGTGCTTTCCTGGACGGAATCGGATGGCAGCCGGATGCTGGACTGCGCCCTTTGCATTCAGCCCTTGGGCAGTGAAAAAAGGACGGTCTGGCTTCGGCATAATCTGACCGCGGAAACGGGAGAGGTGTGGTTCGAATGATTGATTTGCTGCAAAAGGCGGTGCAGATGGGCGGATCGGATGTGTTCATCATCCCCGGCTCATGCGTGACTGTCAAGGTGCAGAACGATTTTGTGAATCTGACAGAGCAACGGCTGCTGCCCGCCGACACAGAGCGGCTGGTCAAGCAGATGTACGAATTGTCTCACCGGGATATTGCCCTGCTGGACCGAGAGGGGGACGACGACTTCTCCTTCGCCATCGTGAATGTGAGCCGTTTCCGCTGCAACGCATACCGGCAGCGCGGCACCATCGCCGCCATCTGCCGTATCGTGAATTTTGAATTGCCGGACCCCGGCAAAATGCACATTCCCCAACTGGTCATGGATCTGACCGCTCAGCGCAGCGGCATGATTCTGGTGACCGGTCCGGCGGGGAGCGGGAAAAGCACCACCCTGGCCTGCATGGTGGATCGGATCAACGAAACCCGCGGGGCACACATCGTTACCATCGAGGACCCCATCGAATATCTGCACCGGCATAAAAAATCCCTGGTCAGCCAGCGGGAGGTGCCCAATGACGCGGCCACCTTCTCCCGGGCCTTGCGTGCCGCCCTGCGGCAGGCGCCGGACGTGGTGATGCTGGGAGAAATGCGCGATCTGGATACCGTCCGCACCGCCATTACCGCCGCCGAAACGGGACATTTGCTCCTGTCCTCCCTGCACACCGTCGGCGCGGCCAAGACGGTGGATCGCATCATCGATACCTTCCCCGCCGAGCAGCAGGCCCAAATCCGGGCGCAGCTTGCCATGGTGCTCAAAGCTGTAGTATCCCAGCGCCTGGTGCCTACAGCGGATGGACAGCGCGTGGCGGTTTTTGAGGTGATGACGGTGAACCCCGCCATCCAGAACATGATCCGTGACGGACGCACCCATCAGATCGACAATGTGATTTACGGCGGAACGGACAAGAACATGATGTCCATGGACGCGGAGCTGCAGCGTATGGTTCGGGAACGCCTGATCACCCGGGATGCTGCCCTGATATATGCCTCCAACCCGGAGACGCTGGCGAAGCGCATCTGATCAAAAACGCAGACGCTGCGAAGGTAAAGAAAAGCGGCGAGAAGAATGAAAGAGAGGGCGTCTTTCATGCTGAAAAATCACGAGAAATTCCATTCTGCCAACGGGAAGCGGACGATTCTGGTCGCGGATGACGAGCAGATCAACCGCGCCATCCTGGGCGCGATCCTGGAAAATGATTTTGAGGTTCTCTATGCCGAAAACGGCAAAGAGGCCCTGGAGATCCTGGAGGAAAACAGGGAAATCATTTCTGTTGTGCTACTGGATCTGATGATGCCGGTCATGTCCGGCATGGATCTGCTCAGACACCTGAAGGAAGAGCCGGAATTGCAGCGCATCCCGGTGATTGTGCTCACCTCTGATCAGACGGCGGAAATTGAATGTCTGAGCCTGGGCGCCATCGATTTTATTTCCAAGCCTTATCCCCAGGCCGGGGTGATCCTGGCGCGGGTCACGCGCATCATCGAGCTTTCGGAAGATCAGCAGATCATTCATTCGACGGAGCGGGATCCCCTGACAGGCCTGTATAACCGGGAATATTTTTACCGTTACGCAGAGCAGTTTGACCAGTTCCACAAAGAGATGGACATGGATGCCATCGTGCTGGACGTGAACCATTTCCACATGATCAACGAACGCTACGGGAAGCATTGCGGCGACGACGTACTGCGCCGGGTGGGCGAGAGTGTTCGGAACGTGGTGCGGGAATCCGGCGGCATCGTCTGCCGGCGGAGTGGGGACACCTTCATGGTGTATTGTCCCCACCGGGAGGATTACCGGGACATTCTGGAGAACGCCTCCGTGAGCTTTACGGAGGATGCGTCTTCCGACAACCGGGTACGGTTGCGCATGGGCGTCTATTCCCGGGTGGACAAGGTCCTTGATATAGAGAGGCGCTTTGACCGGGCCAAGAGCGCGTCGGATACCGTCCGGGGCAGCTTTGCCAAAACCATCGGCTTCTATGACAGCGCCATGCTTGAGACGGAACTGTATGAGGAACGGCTGGTAGAGGATTTCTCCGCAGCCATCCGGCAGGAGCAGTTTACCGTCTTTTATCAGCCTAAATTCAACGTGCGCTCGGAAAACCCTGTCCTTTCCAGCGCGGAAGCGCTGGTGCGCTGGCAGCACCCCGAATTGGGAATGATCAGCCCCGCCGTCTTTATTCCGCTGTTTGAAAACAACGGCCTGATCCAGAAACTGGATACCTACGTTTGGCAGCACGCCGCAGCTCAGATCAGAGACTGGAAGGATCGGCTGGGTGTTTCCGTGCCAATATCGGTGAATGTTTCCCGGATCGATATGTATGATCCGGGTCTGGTGGAAGAATTCCAGGCGCTGCTGAAGAAATATGAACTTTTGCCGGGGGAATTCCTGCTGGAAATCACAGAATCCGCCTATACCCAGGATTCGGCTCAGATCATCAGCACCGTGAAACGGCTTCGGAATCTGGGTTTCATGATCGAAATGGACGATTTCGGCACCGGCTATTCCTCTCTGAATATGATTTCCAGCCTGCCCATCGACGCGCTGAAGCTGGATATGAAATTTATCCGCGACGCTTTCAGGGACGGCAAGGATACCCGCCTGATCGAGCTGATCATTGATATCGCGGATTACCTGAACGTGCCCGTGATCGCCGAGGGCGTGGAAACGGAGGAGCAATTGAACGCCCTCAGGGCCATGGGATGTGAGATCGTGCAGGGATATTATTTCTCCAGGCCCGTACCGGCTGTGGAATTCGAGCGCTTCCTTAAAGGATGAGAGGAATGCAGCCGCGACGTTCAGCCGGACGGACAGCGTCATGAATAAAAAATTATGGACGCTGATTCTCAGAAAGGAAAGGAAACGGGATGGACGCGATTCTCTACGCGGAAATATATCTGATCTGCATCGTGTTCGACGGCATGCTTTTGATTTGGGCAGGACGAAGCGATACCAGATCAACCTCGGAAATGTGGCTCAGACGAACGCTGATGAGCTTTCTGTTCAATTTTGTTTCCAATTTCTTCTTTACGGTTTTCAATCGCATTTTCGTGATCGACGGCGCGGTGATCCCCCTTTCTTACGGGTTCAAAACACTGTATTTCATGACGCTGGCCATTGGCGTTTTCTGCTGGTGCGGCTATGCGGAAACAGTACGGCACAGTCCCGCGCCGGAAAAGGGAAGCATATGGCTGATGCTGAAAATCTGCCTGGCCATTGGGCTCGCCTTGCCGGTTCTGAATCTTTTCACCCACTGGATGTTCGACTTTGGTGAGGATTACGCCTATCAGCGGCATTTTCTGTTCCAGACCGAGCTGGCCTTCCTGATCCTGGTATCCGCAGTATGCAGCGTCCGGCTGCTGGAAGCGGCGAAGCGGGAGTCCGCTCCGGCCCATCGAGCCCATCTGTACCTGACTTCCACATTCCCGCTGTGCCTGCTGGTGGCCCTGATCCTTTCCTGTGCAGGAGAGGCTGTGCCAGTCATCTGCGTGTGCGTCATGGTAGAAATGCTGTGTATTTATATGGGCACCAGCCGATACCAAATTTCCACGGATCCACTGACCCAAGTGAACAACCGGCAGAACCTGATCGGCTTCATGGATTACAAGCTGAAAAACCACACAGGAGATCTGTATCTGCTGATGATTGATCTGGATGGTTTCAAATCCATCAACGATACCTACGGCCATCTGGCGGGGGACAAGGCGCTGGTGGAATTGTCCGGAGTGCTCAAACGCGCCTGCGGCCCCGTTCCTAAGCGGCCGTATATCGCCCGCTACGGCGGCGATGAATTCATCGTCATCACTGAAGGGACGGAAGCAGATATACGCTCCCTTTGCGAGAGCATCCGGGAAGGATTGAAGGAAGTCAGCGGGAAATCCGATACATACCAGCTCGCGGTCAGCATCGGCCTGGCGAAATGGAAAGACGGAATGGATCATAAGGCACTGATTGCCGCGGCAGACGCGGATCTGTACCAGCACAAGCCCAGGCGGAAGGTGTGAAAACGGCAGCACGCCGGTTCAAAACAGCAGCAGGGCCTCCGGAAGCGGAACACCTCAGCGCTGTGCTTTCAGGACTGAACAGTTATCATCGCGGAAAATGCGCCTGTGAAAAAAGTCTGCAAATAGGTGAAAACCCGGCCTTCTGTGATAAGATAAATCAGTCATAGGAGGCCGAAATTATAGCGAACAGGAAGATCCACAGGCAGTAATGGACGCGTCGCGTCCTATCGGGAAAAACTCCGGAGTCGTCCATGGGGATGAGGGAGGAAGAAACATGACCTATTCAATTATTGGAATATTAGCGGCGATCCTGCTGCTGATCACCAATCGGGAGCTGTTCTGGAATGCAGGGAATAAAGCTCTTACGGAAACGCAGCGCGTCTATCGCGGTTTCCTTTTCGGGGTCCTGGCCTACCTCATTACCGATATGCTCTGGGGCGTTCTGGAGTCTCATCAGCTGACGCCGATCCTGTATGCCGATACGGCGGTGCATTTTATTGCCATGGCTTTAGCGGTCATGCTGTGGACGCGGTATGTGATCTTGTACCTTGGGCAGAAAAACGCTTTCGGGACTTTCCTTTCCTGGGCAGGCCGGCTTTTCCTGTGCTTTGAAGTGGTCGTTGTCATCGTCAATTTCTTCCGCCCGATTCTGTTCTGGTTTGACGGCAGCGGCACTTATTACGTCGGTATCGCACGGTATGTGACGCTGGCAATACAGATCCTGCTGTTCTTCCTGACGTCGGTTTATACGCTGTGGGTCACCGCCAAATCGGAAGGGACGGTTCGGCACCGCCACCTGACGATCGGGCTTTTTGGGATTGCCATGGGCCTCTGTATCGCCGTGCAATTCTTCTACCCCTTGCTCCCGTTTTATGCCATGGGGTATATGCTTGGGACATGCCTCCTGCACAGCTTTGTTTTGGAGGACGAGAAGGAGGAATACCGCAGGGGCTTGGAGGAGGCTGTCGCCCGGGAAAAGATACAGAAAGCGGAACTGGCCGAAAGCAGAGAGACGCTGCAGGCGGCACTCGCTTCGGCGGAGCACGCCAACCGGGCGAAAACGGCGTTTCTCTCCAACATGAGCCATGAGATCCGCACGCCGATGAACGCCATCATCGGGCTGAACAACATCGCCTGGAATGATCCTACGGCCAGCGACAAGGTGAAGGAATATCTGGAAAAGATCGGTGCCTCCGCGCAGCATCTGCTTGGGATCATCAATGACATTCTGGATATGAGCCGCATTGAATCCGGACGTATGACGATCAAACAAGAGGAGTTCTCTTTCTCAAAAGGCCTTGAGGAGGTCAACACCATGATCAGCGGCCAATGCAGGGACAAAGGCCTGAACTATGATTGTCAGATCACAGGCCGCGTCGATGATTATTATATCGGCGATATCATGAAGCTTAAGCAGGTGTTGATCAATATCCTGGGCAATGCCGTGAAATTCACGCCTGAGGGCGGGACAGTACGCCTTTTAATCGAGGAAGGACCGCGGCTTGATCGGAAAGCAACTCTGAAATTTGTGATCAGCGATACCGGTATTGGGATGAGCAAGGAGTTCCTGCCGCATATTTTTGAGGCTTTCAGTCAGGAGGATACCTCCTCCACGAGCCGTTACAGCAGCACCGGCCTTGGCATGCCGATCACGAAGAGTATCGTGGAGTTAATGAACGGCCACATCGAAGTGGAGAGCGAGAAGGGGAAGGGATCAGTTTTTACTGTGACGGTGACCCTTGGAGAGTCTGAGCGAAAGAGCGCTCAGTCGGAAGAGGGAGATCTTGACCCGCATGAACTGAGCGTTCTTGTGATTGATGACGATCGTGTCGCACTTGAGCATGCCCAAATCGTCCTGAGGCAGATCGGTATCGGATGCGAGACAGCCGAATCCGGCCGGGACGGCGTAGAAAAGGTCAGGATTCGTCATGGACGCCGTGAGGATTTTAATCTCATCCTGGTAGATTGGCGCATGCCGGAAATGGACGGCATTGAGACCACCCGGCAAATCCGTTCCATTGTCGGGAACAATACCCCGATCATCATTCTCACTTCGTTCAACTGGGATGAAATCGCAGAAGAAGCAAAGTCGGCCGGCGTGGATACCTTTGTCGCCAAACCGCTGTTTGCCGGAACCGTGATGGATGAATTCCGGGAGGCTTTCAGGCGCAAGAACGAACTGTTGGAGAAAAAGACGACCGACCTGAAAGGCAACCGCGTGCTCCTGGCAGAGGATGTGGCGATAAACGCCGAAATCATTATGATGCTGTTATCTATGCGGGAGATGGAAGCCGACCTTGCGGAAAACGGGAGAGAAGCCGTAGAATTGTTTGAAAAGCATGAGCCGGGCCATTATGACGCGATTCTCATGGACATGCGTATGCCTGAGATGGACGGGCTGGAGGCTACACGGCGTATTCGCGCCATGGACAAAGCGGACGCAAAATCGATACCGATCATTGCGCTGACAGCGAACGCCTTTGA
Source organism: Clostridia bacterium (assembly GCA_017430225.1). Taxonomy (GTDB): domain Bacteria; phylum Bacillota; class Clostridia; order Christensenellales; family Aristaeellaceae; genus UBA4246. The sequence continues at coordinate 13,517 of JAFRNK010000097.1, forward strand.
CGAGGATGTTCAGCGCAGCATGCAGGCAGGGCTGAATGCACACCTCAGTAAACCGGTGTCTCCGGATTCCTTGTTTGAAACCCTGGAAACGCTGATTGTGCATCATTCATATACTGACGGATCCAAAGAAAACTAATTGCGGCCGCTCATGAGTACAGGTATATGAAAACTCCGTTTCATATGATATAATGGCATGTGTTGATGAATATTTTCTGCTTCTGATAACGGGCAGACTCATGTGAAAAGGAATCTGCGGAAGGAACTGAAAGCACTATGAAAAAAACCTGGATCATTGTCATCAATGTTCTCATTATCGCAGCACTGATGACCTTCGTGAGTCTGTACTCGCGCTATACGAGCAGGATTACGATGGAAACGCAGATAGAGCACTTTGAAAATACAACGATTACCCTGGAGCATGTTACAGAGAATTACCTGGAGGGCGAACAGCGCATCTGTGATGTGTGGGCACACTATATCAACAATGAGCACTTGACAATGGAGGACGCCATCTCCTTTATCCGGATTTCTCACGTGTTGCAGAGCGCCTCCGCGCATATCGTATATTCTGATACGCTATCCGGACTGTCTACAAGGGCAAAGCACGGTAATCCCGACGATTATGCTGTCTCTTACGCACGGACGGAGCTTCTGAGCGACGTGAGCTGGATCCATGATCTCGGTGAAGCTATCAACATCTCCCGCTCTTATACAAATCCAGTCAACGGGGAACAGTCTATTGCCTTTTGCAATTCTGTCACACTTTATGATCCGCAGACCAGTAGTCACCGGAGCGCTATATTGCTGCGCGTGCTGCCTTTATCAGAACTGGAGCAAAAGTGGATAGTCCCCCAGGAAGGATTTGAAGACGCAGAGCTCTCCATGATCGACGCAGACGGCGATTATATCATCAAGGGGCATTCCTTCAAAAATTCCAGCTTCTTTGAGTTTTACCGATCCTACAATACCGCGGATCCCGCCGCTATGCAGGACATCTTTGATAAAATCACTTCATCGACCGGTTCTCTTACAATGCTCAACTCCCGCGGTGAGGAATGTATACTTGCCTATGCTCCGGTTGACATGACGAGCGGTTGGACGTTCCTCAGCTTCATGCCAATGAAGGATCTGAACATCAATACTGAAGACTGGCTTCTGATCGGTGTTGTTTCCGCAGGGCTCCTGATCCTGTTTGTATTTGATGTGGCGGTCATGCTCCATTTCAACAATAAGCTTCGGGCAGCAGCCAGGGAAGCAGCCGAGGCAAACAAAGCGAAAACCGATTTTCTCTCTACGATGTCTCATGATATCCGCACGCCCATGAACGCGATCATCGGGCTGACAACGCTCGCGCAAAAGAATCCCGGCGATACCGAGGCGGTCGGAGAACACCTGCGGAAGATCTCGATGGCCAGCAATCATCTGCTTACCCTGATCAACGACATTCTGGACATCTCCAAGGTCGAGAGCGGAAAACTAAACCTGAGCCCGCTGACTTTTTCCATCGTTGAGACAGTGGAAAACCTTGTGAACCTGTCACAGCCGATGATCAAGGAAAAGAATATCGATTTCAGTTTCCGCATCAGCAAAATGAATGTCGAGTATTTTTACGCAGATCAGCTTCGGCTGAATCAGATCTACATCAATATTTTATCCAACGCCATCAAATACACGGAGCCCTGCGGACATGTCAGCGTGGATATGCGCGAGGAAAACAGCCCGAAATCCGGCTGCGTACGGCTGACCTACAGGGTCGCTGATTCCGGCATCGGCATGAGTCCTGAGTTTATGGCAACCATGTATCAGCCGTTTTCGCGCCAGACAGACAGCCGGGTGAACAGCATTCAGGGGACCGGACTTGGGCTTGCCATCACAAAGCAGATGGTGGATCTGATGGGAGGTATGATCGACTGTCAGAGCGAGCAGGGAAAGGGAACAACATTCACCGTCACACTGGATCTTCCTATCGCGGACCGGCAAAGAGAGGATATGATGCTTGATCCGATGGACGTACTGATCGTTGATGACGATGAGATTCTTCTGGATACGGCAGTTGACGCATTGGAGTCTCTCGGCGTTACGGCCGAACATGCCGCCAGCGGGCTGGAAGCGCTTGGCATGATCGCGCACCGGCATCATGAAGGAAGGGACTACAGCATTGTGATCCTTGACTGGAAGATGCCGGATCTTGACGGTGTCGAAACGATCCGCAGAATCCGTACGGAAGTGGGGACGAAAACCCCTATCCTGCTGATTTCCGCCTATGACTGGTCGGATATCGAAGAACAGGCGAAGGAGGCCGGAGCAAACGGTTTTGTCAGCAAGCCCCTTTTCCGCTCCAAACTGTACGACCAAATCAACGCACTTCTGGGGACCAAGGCAAAATCCGTAGAACCGGAGAATGACTATTCCGACTTGCAGGGATTGAACATTCTCATTGCAGAGGACAACGACATCAACTGGGAGATCATTTCCGCCATGCTCGGCATGTTTGGCATCACGACGGAACGTGCTGAAAACGGCCGCGTCTGCGTAAACAAGATCAGCCAGGCGCCGGAAGGAAGCTACGCTCTGATCTTTATGGATATTCAGATGCCGGAAATGAACGGGCTTGAGGCGACAAGGACAATCCGTGCGCTGGATAATCCCTGGGCGTCTTCCATACCGATCATCGCCATGACAGCGGACGCTTTTTCGGAAAATGTCACGGAGTGCCTGAACGCCGGCATGAATGGACATATTGCCAAACCGGTCGACATTAAGCTTGTCATCAAAGAGATCCGTAGAATCAAGGAGGAAAGATCATGAGAAAACTGCTCTTCATCGCGCTGATCATCTGTGTTCTTGTATCTCTGACAGGCTGCGGAAGCAAGCCGCAGGAAGAAAACGTTGCTGGATTCAAGCCGGCTCTCGACACAAAAAAGAGCTGCAAGATTACTGTCGCCGGCAGCTATGACAACTTTGAGGCGCTGGAGGCTGTATTCGACCGTTTCAACGAGATCTATCCGAATGTACATCTGACCTATGTGAAACTGGACGACTATAACAACATGCTGGGCACGGTGCTGGAAAGCAAGGACAAGCCCAACATCTTTTTCTCCTATGCCTCGATGATCGGAAACGAGAAATACGATCCGGTATTCGCCCATATGGAGGATCTTTCTGACCCCGCCCTGGGTCTGGATCTGGCCTGCATTCGCCCGGGTCTGATCAACCATGATGCGGAAGGCCGCGTGCTGTTGGTTCCTGTTCTCTCCAGAACTTATGGCATGCTCGTGAACAACGATCTGTTTAAGAAAGAGGGATTCAGCCTCCCGACTACATGGACTGAACTGGCAGCCGTGTGCGAAGGGTTCCGAAACAAGGGCTACACCAGTCCCATGATGGGTTACAGTCTCAAATCGTCCAGCTGCTTCATGAACACGGTTGCCTACCCGCTGTTCATCGCCACGCTCGCAAAAAATCCTGAGGCACTGGCACGGGCCAATGAACTGGATCCCGCCGCGGGAGAATCCATGCGTCCGGCACTGGAGGCATTGGAGCGGTTGATCAAGACGGGATGTATTGATCTGGAGGCGTGTGATAAGATCGAGGATAACTATACCAAGGTAATCCTGCGTTTCTTTGAAGGCGATGTGCCGATGATGATCTGCACAGGGGACACCGTATCCGGTACAAAAAAGCGGGAAGGTCAGTCCGAGGCATTTACCAATTCTCCATTTAATTACACATTCATGCCGATCCCTATGACAGACAATGGCGGGTATTTCATCGACAGCCCCTCTATAGAGTTCTCCGTGAACAAAGACTGCGATGATCTGGACATGACAAATGAATTCATGCGCTTCCTGGTCACCAAAAAAGAACTGAACGAGATGGCCTCAGTAAAGCGTCTGGTCACACCCACCTCAGACCTGACCCTTGATTCAGTTTACGCGCCTTTCGGTAAGGTGCCCTCAGAACGCGTTATTTCCCCGGAAGTGCTTGGCATTCTGGATCCGCTGACTGTTCAGATCCGAGTGGCAGCGTTCCAGATCGGAAAAGGTGAGATCACAGTGGATGAAGCCATTGCAATGTACGGTACCTTTAAGTAAGAAGACACAGATTGATTGTATCTCTGTGGGCTGTTTAATCCGAGAAGAGTAGAAGGCCGATTTCCGCGCGTCAGAGAAAATGACCCATTAGGCAAATATATAAAAACCCCCGCCGAGCGCCCGGCGGGGGTTGCCAATTGCTTGGCAAAAGACAAAGGAGGCGGAGACGATCGCCTGATTTGGATAAGGATCAGGCGTGAGTTTGGTAGTTAAGGCGCTCTAACCACTCATATATTATCAAATCTCCCGCCTGCTGTCAAGTATTTTTCCGCAGAATATACCGCTTCGTGAAATAATTCCACACCATCACCAGCAGCGTTGCCAGTACCTTATTGACCATATACATGGTCACGGTAAAGCTGAACACGGTGACGACCGCCTGGTCCTCGCCAAACAGGACTCGGAACAGGAGCATCAGTCCCTCATTGAGCAGCAGTCCCATGATGCTGGTCAGCAGGAATCCCGCCTGCGCTGAACTCTTTTGTTTCCCAACTCCCTTAAAGACCCATTTGACACACAGAAGGTAATTGAGCACAACGGAGATCAGGAACGCGATCGGTGTAGCGATCAGCGTATCCAGCCCAATTCTATCCCGCAGGATTACCAGGCATACGAACTCGACCGCGAAGCATACGCCGCCGGTCACAATGAAGCGCAGCGCTTCAGAGAGTTTTGCTCCCTGAGCGCTGCGCATTTTTTCTGTTGATAGCTGTTTTGCCACCGGATCAGGCGCCTTCCACGAACTCTTCAGCCGCTTCCTCTTCCATCGCCTCATATAGGCTCGCCTCAAGGATCGCGGTACTCCACGCGATGTTTTCCCCGATCAGGTAATCGTGAAGGTTTTCAGTGTAGAAGTCGAAGTACACGTTGCTGTACAGCGGCAGCATCGGCAAACTCTTATTGAACCGCTCCTGGAACGCTATC
>JAFRNK010000098.1 GCA_017430225.1 Clostridia bacterium
CCCGATTTCAGATTTTCCTGTAAAAAATCTGAAAATTCAAAGTTTGTTTTAAGCTTTTCGCTTTATGATACGCCCGTACCCCAGAAAGGAAGGTGTATGCAATGAAACGTTTACTCAGTATTTTATCGATGACATTGATCCTGTGCCTGGCGCTCGGCTTCGCACCCGCCGCACAGGCGTCCGCGATATTCAATGCGGAAGAGCTCTTTTCCGCCCGTGACCTGAAACAGGAAGCCGACCTCTCCAAAGCGGCCGCCTACAACGTTTCGGACGGCCAGGATATCCACATCACCGCTTCCGGCATCTATGTGCTCACCGGCAGCGCAAAAAACGTGACCGTATATGTGGAAGCGGGGACGGAAGACAAGGTGCAGATCGTGCTGGACGGCGTGACCGTGACCAATACCAACTTCCCGGTCATCTACGCGAAAACGGCTGACAAGGTATTCGTGACCGTCAGCGCGGACAGCAGCCTCTCCGTCACAGGCAGTTTCATCTCCGACGGCAGCGTGAACACGGACGGCGTCATCTTCGCCAAGACCGACCTCGTGCTGAACGGCACGGCCTCCCTGACCGTTTCCTCGACCTATAACGGCATCGTCTGCAAGGACGACCTGAAGATCACCGGCGGGACCTACAACATCACGGCGCAGTCCAAAGCCTTCGAAGCGAACGACTCCATCCGCATCTCTGACGGCACCCTGAATCTGATCGCCGGGACGGACGGCCTCCACGCCGAGAACGCCGAAGACGACACCAAGGGCTACATCTACGTGAGCGGCGGCACGTTGACGATCAACGCGGGCGACGACGCCATCCACGCGAACTCCGTTGTCCAGATCGACGGCGGCAGCTTCAGCATCAGGGCCGGCGAAGGCATCGAAGGTACGTACATCCAGGTGAACGGCGGCTCCATCAACATCCAGAGCGCGGACGACGGCATCAACGCCGCGCATAAATCCAGCGCCTACCGCGCGACCGTCGAAATCAACGGCGGCGAGATCTCTGTCGCCATGGCCGGCGGAGACACGGACGGCATCGACTCCAATGGCGACATCATTATCAACGGCGGCTCCATCAGCGTGACCGGCAACAGCACGTTCGACTATGACGGCTCCGCCCAGTACAACGGCGGCACCATCATCGCGAACGGCCAGCAGCTCAGTTACATCCCCAATCAGATGATGGGCGGCGGTGGCCGCGGCGGCTGGGGCAATATGGGCGGCGGCTCCATGAACGGCGGATGGGGCGGATCCGGAGGCGGCCGCGGCGGCTGGGGCGGCAGAGGCCGATAAAGGGTTGTTATACTATCTGCTGAACGCCCTCATCCGTCACGCCTTCGGCGCGACACCTTCCCCCGAGATCGGGGGCGGCGGAGGCCGCCGCGCCTAGTGGGCGATGAAGGCGGGCGAAGCCGCAATGAGGCACAGAGCGCGAAGCGCGACAATGCCGAATTGAGGTAGGTGCGAGAGGAAAAGGTGTTTTGTCGATCAAATGGAGCATCCTTTTGATCGAAGGGGCTGTGCAACAGCCCCTTATTCCCCCAGGAACGCGTTCATCACCTGCTGGGTCTTGAGGCCGTCCTGCCGCAGCAGCAAGCCCTGTTCCGCCAGGCGCTGAATAAGGGACTCCCGCATATCAGCGGCGTCTTCGAGATCGGTGGTCTCATACGACAATTCCACAATACGGCGGACCCCGGCCGAATCATATGCCGGGATATCCCATACCTCGATCCGGACGTCCCGGCCGAGATACTCTCCCGTATACCGTTTGAAGTAAACCGGTCCGATCATCCGCGCCGGGCCCGCGTCACTGGTTTCCCACAGCCCGGCGCCGCGGTCCAGTTCCTCCGCGGGCATACCGGCTCGGATCATATCCGCCGCGGCCCGTGAATCCAGATCCCCTATGCCGTCAAGCCCGTCAGCGGGGCAGGAAGCCTCTGCGGACAGACTGAGCGTCACGGCGCTGTAACCCCATTCGATCTGCGCTTCCCACATGCCGCCTGACACGCTGAACCCTTCCGACTCGGCGAGCCGCATCGCGGCAGCGATGTCGCCTCCATCAACGGCATACCGCTTTTTGTATGTGAGCGAGAAGCCCTTTTTGGCCTTCCCCTGCTGCATCCGTATCCGGTTGATCCAACCCGCCCTCTGGAACGCCCTGTCCGGCGTTTCCACATATGCAAGGCCATAGGTCTTGTATTTTTTTGTGATCTCAAAGAAGCTGCACGCTTTCTTCGTCAGCAGGCCCTCCCTGTCCAGGAGCCGGTCCGAATCCAGCAGCAGGTGGATCTCGCAGGATCCCGGTCCATGGGGCTGATCGGAACGCCCGGAAAGCGCTTCCGCCTTCGCCGTGCCGCACGCCGTGAACACCGGCAAAATCAGCATGCACGATAAGGCTCTTATAAAACGTCTGTTCATCTCATCCGTCCTGTACTGTCATCATTTATTCCTGTCGGCTGAAACCAAATAAAGCCCGGTAATAAACAACGCGGCCGCCGCAACGCCCGCCAGCACGACCAACGGGCCGTGAAACTCAAACGGCGGCGTATAAGTGGCTGTGCTGCCTACCATAAGTCCTGACAGCGTTACGGTTTTATGGACCTCCGAGTAGACGAATACTGCCAGCCCAAGGCTGACGACGAGCAGAACGATGCCGATGATCCTCCTCCGGGTCATTGAACATACCTCCCATTGATCCTTTGCGGCGTAAGACATCACCAAGCCGGAATAAAAAAACGGCTGCCCGCTCAAAGAAAGCGTGCAGCCGTTCAGACGATTATTTAACCAGTTTTCTGAAGAGCCAGACGACCAGGCAGGCGCCGCCGATCGACAGGAGGACGCCGGTCACCCAGCCGCCGCCGATCCCGATCAGGTTGCCGAGGAAACCGCCGACGATGCCGCCGACCACACCGAGGATTACGTTCTTCAGGACGTCGCCCGACGGGCCCTTCATGATCTTGTTGGCCGCAAATCCGCAAAGCCCGCCGATGGCCAGTTCGATAATCAGTTTGATCAACATATTCATGACCCCTTTCTTTTATGAATACCGGTCCGACGGGGCAATCATGTCCAGCCGTCCAGGTATTTAATAGCTCTTTTCGAATCCGCAGTGGTCACAATGGTAGCGCAGCCGCTTGCTCTGCCCTTTCCATCCTGTCACGCTTGCGCCGATGGACCCGCGGACAGGATTGGACGTCATGGCGTTCACAGGCGCAGCGTTCGCCGCCGCACTCTGCGACATGTCGGAAACCACGCATCGCCACGCGTCGCCTTTCCCGCATTTGGGGCAGGCTTTAGGCGGGTTGGTCTTGAAAAAGAACATACGGAATCCCCTCCTCCTCCAGCCATCCACTGTATGCTTTACCGTGCCGGTTCGGCTCGGCCCGATGCCGCACGTTTTGGCTGATGCTGGAACATAGAAATGTTTGATTATTGCATATTATAAGGTGGAAAAAGACATCTGTCAAGGCAGCCGTCCCGGGCAGACACTTTTCCCCAATCAGCGTTTAAGGATTCAGCGATCGGTACCGTCCAGAAAGAACGCCGCTTCCCTTTCCATCGCTTCCGTCCGTGCTTTCCCCGTAAATCCGTGGCCCTGGCCCGGCATGATCACCAGTTCAGCATGAGGAAAGACCTGCGCGGCCCGTTCTGAATAGCGGAGGGGCACAACCGGATCTTTGTCCCCGTGAAGAATCAGCACGGGGCCGGTATAATTCCCCAGCAAAGCGTAAAGATCGAAAGAAACGGCAGCTTCGTTGTATTTCCGGCTGATCGCCAGGCCCATCACCCGGCTCGTATCCGGAAACGACCCATCCGGGTTCGCCCGCGCTTTCGCGTCGTCCTGGAGCACGATCGCGGGAAACTCCACCACGAGCCTGGCGACGTCGTCGGGCCGCTGGGACGCCACCAGCGCGGAAACGAAGCCGCCCTGGCTGGCACCCCAGAGGCAGATGCAGCTGAAGCGCTCATCCCCTTTGAAATGATCGATGATGGCGCTCAGGTCCTCGGCTTCCGTCAGCACAGTCATGTCCAGCATGGTTCCGGCGCTCCTTGAAGCCATTCCGCCGCCGCAGAAATCGAAATTGTAGGCCGCCATGCCCCGAGAAACGAAATAATCCGCGTAATCCTTGTTTCCGACGAGATTCCCGCCAAAGCCATGGGAAATAATAACCAGCGGCATCGGCGCTTTTTGATGCGCCGGCAAAGTCAATTCGCCGTAAATCTCACCCATACTGCCAGTAATCATAGGACCCCTCCTCCGCCTTTTACCGTGCCGGAAAATAAAACTGTTGACTGTATAAAAGAGACGCTCTTATTATACCAGAAATATGATAAAAGAAAAGCAGGTGGAAGGATCCATCTGCCTTTTTGATGCCGGTTAGGAAAAAAAGCTATATCTCAAGAAACAGTATCCCTTATTCCTGCCCGGGCAGTTTCCTGACCAGCACCTTGGTCACCCGCCGGTCGTCCACCTCGCGGATGACGATCTCGTATCCCTCGTAGACGAAGTGATCGCCTTCCTTCGGGAATTTCTCCAGGTATTCGATGCAGAAGCCGCCGACCGTGTCAGACTCATAGTCGAAGTCCTCCGCGTTGATGCCGGTCAGTTCCAGGAAGTCGTCGATGATCATGTCTCCGTCGAGCTCGTAAGAGGTTTCGTTGACCTTTACGACCTCGGGTTCGACCTTGTCGGTCTCGTCCCAGATATCCCCGACGATCTGCTCCAGCACGTCCTCCATGGAAATGACGCCGAGGGTGCCGGAGTATTCGTCCGTCACGATGGCCAAGTGCTGCTTGGCAGTCTTCAGGGTATTCAGTACCTTGGGCAGCTTCATCGTTTTATACACAAAGCACGGGGGCATGAGCAGCGCCCGCAGGTCCACCGGCCCCTCATCTGTCATGGCGCGGAGCAGATGGTTCAGGTGCAGCGTGCCGATCACGTGGTCGACGCTGCCCTCATACACTGGGAAGCGGGAATAGGGAGAATCCTGGATCTGCTCCATGATCTCCGCGACAGAGTCCTCCACGTTGATGGCGTCGATGTCGACGCGGGCGGTCATGACTTCAAAGGCGGAGATGTCGTTGAAATCGATCGCGGCCTGCACGATCTCCGTCCGGTCGGGGTCGAGGACGCCTTCGTCCTCCGCCGTGTCGATGATCGAATGCAGTTCCTCCACGGATTCTTCGTCATCAGTACCGGTCTTGACTTCCTTCATCGGCTTCGTAATCAGTTCGACGAGGCCGACCACGATCCAGATGAAGGGCTTCAGCACCGTCATCAGGACGTAAATGAAGCCGGAATTGTTCATGGCGGTAGTGTTGGCTTTGTTCTTGGCGGAGATCTTGGGGATCGTTTCGCCGAAAATGATGACGAGGACGGTCACGACGATCGTGCCAATAAAGGTCCACCGGTCCGATCCCATCAGGAAAAGCATGAAGACGGACGTCAGGGAGGACGCGGCGATATTCACGAGGTTATTGCCGATCAGGATCGCGCTGAGGGCGTTGTCGAACTTCTCCAGGATATTCAGCACGCGGCCGGCCTTCTTGTTCCCGTCCTCCGCTTCGTTCTCCATGCGGACCTGGTTGCAGGAGTTATAGGCGATCTCAGAAGCCGAGAAAGTGCCGGAAAGGAAAACGCAGAGCAGGATCCCCAGCCCGGTCAGGATCAAACCGATCATCACGCGTCACCGCCTTCCGGCGCAGAATCCGCTGCGCTGCCGTCCGCAGGCGTTTCAGCCGTCTCCGGCTCCTGGGCGGCAGGCGTGTCTTCCGCTTCTTCCTCGCGTTCGCTCTCGTCTTCGTCCATGACTTCGACGCGGACTTTCAGGATTCGGTTGTGGTCCATATCCGAGACCGTTACGTGCAGATGGTGATAGACGAACATGTCCTGTTCTTCCGGCACCGCCTGGAAATTGGAAAGGACCCACTCGCTGATGGGCATGTTGACGAAGTCCTCGTTCTCTTCGGGGTCCTCATATTCCATGAACTCAAACAGGGTTTCCACCGTCTCGCCGGCATCTGCTTCGTACGCGCGGTCCGCCAGCTTCACGATGGTTTCTTCGATCACGTCGTCTTCGTCCCAGATCTCGCCGACGATCTCCTCCAGGATATCCTCCACCGTTACGATGCCCATGGTGCCGCCGTAGTTGTCGACGATGACGGCCATGTTCAGCTTGTTTCGCGACATCTCAGGGAGAAGTTCATCGATCTTCGCCGCGGCGGTCGTGAAATAGACCTCGTCCAGCAGCGGCCTCAGTTCCGGGATCCGCTTGTCCTGCAGGTACTGCTTCATGAACTTGCGCGTCTGCAAAACACCGATGATATTGTCGACGGTGTTTTCATAAACGAGGATACGGCTGTGGTTCGTATTCTTGATGATGTCCAGCACCTTTTCCGGCGCCTCGTTCACATTCAGGGCCACCAGGTCCACGCGCGGGGTCAGGATGGCCTCCACGGTCACGTCAGAGAAGGAGAGAGCGGAAGTGATCAGGTCGCTCTGGGACTCGTCGATGGCGCCTTCCTCCTCCATGTCCTCGATGATGTCGTACAGTTCGTCCTCGGTCACGGAGATTTCAGGCTCGGATTTCGTGTATTTGGAAGCGAGTTCCCCGATCTTCGAGAGCACGAAGGAAAGCGGCGTGAGCAGCTTCATCAGCACGCGAAGAAATCCTGCGTTCTGCAGGATGAATTTCTCACTGTTCTTTTTTGCGATGCTCTTGGGGAGCATCTCGCCCACAAAGAAGACGACAACGGTGGTGATGATTGTGCTTAACGATACAGCGCCAAGGCCCCAAGTCCGTGTAACGACCTGCGTTACGAGGGCTGCCGCCGTGATATGTACGATATTGGTGCAGATGAGCAATGTGGTGATCGCCTGATCGAAATGCTCGATGGCGAATAATGCGTTTTCAGCTCTGGAGTCACCGCGCTCCGAGAGCACTTTGATACGTGTTTTCGACACAGAGGACAGCGCAGTTTCGATCAAAGCGAAAACTGCCGCGGCAAGCACCAGAATGCCTGTTGCGATCCAGTAAGGTCGACTGTCACCATCCATGAGAGGATTGATAACTTCCTTTCGCGTTAGGGATTAAGCCGGAGGAGAGACGAATACTCTCCTCCTGCCGTAACATTGATAAATCTATCATATTCCAGGTGCGATGTCAAGTTTTTGGACGGACCGCCGCGGATCCGGGGTGCAGGATTACAGTACATCCCGGACAAGTGAATAAAAAAGCGCAGATATCGCTGCAATCCGTACCTTTCCTGATGGTATAATGACACAAGAGCACCGGTAACTAAAGAAAATGGAGTGAGCCGTACTTGGTTCACCCCATAAAAAGCCATGCCGTGCCAGATATCAGCGTATGCCGTGTTCCTGCATGGATCTCATCAGGTAATCACGCGCCGGGCTCGGCGGCAGATGCGCCTGCACATCCTTCGGATCGACATAATCGCCGTTTCCGATGCACGCTAGCAGAAACTCGATCGTGAACACGTCGAAAATATGCGGATCGGAGAAAGATACTTCGATGGTGGTGTTCATGCGCGAATTCAGCGCGTCGATGATGCACTGGTAGATGAAATGATCCCGCCCCAACAGCTCGCCGATACGGTCCAGCGATGACAACGCTTCCTGCATCTGCGCCACCGTGACATGCCTTCGGAAACCGCCGCAGCCTTTGCCGCCGGAAAGTATCGCGTCCACAGAGCAGTGCAGCGTTTCAGCCAGATCCAGCAGCAGGGATACATCAGGAAACGTTTCTCCCCGTTCCCAGTTTGATACAGACTGCGGGCTGACATTCAGCTTTTCGGAAAGCTCAGACTGTGTCATTCCCATCTTTTTGCGTTCTGTATGCAGGAATGATCCCATCAGTTTCGAATTCAGATTCATGCCGAATCCCTCCTTTTCGGGATCATAATAACAGATTATGGAAAGAAAAGGAATGGATTGACGCTTGATATTCCGGGGAGAAAAACAAGCGTTGCTTGAAAACGGAGCAGCAGTATGTCATGTACCATTGTTGAAATCCATCCAGAGTAAGCCGGTTATCCAAATCTTCAATAGGTCGCGAAACAGATTCTATACTAAACTTTTTATGATGATTGGGGTTATGTAAAAGAGTATTCTGATAGAAGGCAATCAGATATAGAAGAAATCTGTGGGGGTTCTAATACTATCGATGGTCTTTTCACTGATGGTGTAAAGAAGTATATCTTTAAGTATCGATCTGCAAAAAACATGCAATATCAAGTGTTATGAGTTATTTTGTAAAAGAAAGGTAATTGACATAAATTTCGCTACAGCCACACTATTTTTGGCATATGATTTTTGTCATAATTGTCATAACCTGAGGGATAAAAGGACGCCGTCCATAGAATCCCTGTAGCCGTATCATAAAACAGTCAATTAACAATAAAGAGACGGACTTATTATACCAGATCTGCTGAAGGCAGTCCAGCGTACCGGAAGCCAGCTGAACAGCCTGAAACTGCACGAGAAAGATGGAAAGCGGTCCCTGATCCATACCAAATTACAGCAATACTGTCGCACAACCACCTGAAAAACGGAGCATTCATCCACTTCCTCAGTGGTTGAAAACTCCGTTTAGCGATAACTCAGCAATTCTTAACTTGGCAATGCCGGTCAGCAGAAGTCTGCCTGACAGTACATGCACTTGCCGCCCTTAAAGGTCATCATGGGTACAAGCACCTGTGTGCCGCTGAAGCTGTGTCCATTGATGTCCGTATATGGCACAGCTTTTTTCTTTAGCTTCAGTATACACAGATCCGCAGGCGTGTCCTCAGCGAGGCTGGCCAGCTCCGGCATATTGATTTTGCGCGCGGGAGCGATGGTCGCGGTATCCAGTACATCCTCCAGCGGCATACCGAAATCCAGATACTTGCTCAGAATACGCGGCAGCGTATGCAGCGGCTGCAGGAAGTAGCTGCTGGTGTTATTGTCGGAGGAGATAATGTTCGGGGTGAAACCCTGCGCGACCGCTTTCCGTGCTACTTCAAGGTCAAAGTTGCTCCGGCCGTTGGAAGCGTCAAACAAAACACCGCGCTTGCGGGCTTCCCACAGACCCGGCAATACCTCTCCGGCCTCATTCAGGCAGGTGTGATTGCCTTTGCCCTGATAAATGTGGCAGATCACGTCTCCGGGCCTCAGGAAGGAAGCGAGCTCATCCAGCCCGATGCAGCAGTCCGTCACATGCACGACCACCGGCACTTTTGCTTTATCCGCGATACGCACCGTGGCTTCCAGCGACCGGCGGGCCATGTCGGGGGTGACGATCCCGTTGGAGATCCGGGTTTTCAGGGCCACCAGGTTGTCCGGATAGCGCTCAAAGAGCTGAAGGATCTTCGCCTCATCGAAGTAAGCGGGGTCGAGGTTTTCCGGATAGCGGTCGCACGCCTGGCCGCCGGATGCCACTAGCAGATAATTGAGGATGCGCACTTCGCTCATGGCCATCGTGCTGCGCCGGTACATCTCATAGCTTCCGGCTCCGCAGCTGCCGCCGTCCACTGCCGTCGTAATACCGTTGCAGAAAGAAGCAGCATCCGGCTGAACGCCATTCTCAGTGGCATTCAGGAAATAGTGAACATGATAGTCTATCAGGCCGGGCAGTACCAGGCAGCCTTCCGCATCGATGACCTGGCGATAAGCCCTGTCCGCTTCCGGGGCCGCGATTAGGCCGTTTATCACGGCGATATCGCCGCAGCGGAGCGTATGATCGGCAGGGTTGTAAAGCATTCCATTTTTGATCAGAAAATCCATGCCCGTCTCCTTCCAGCAGTCTGTCATTTGAAAACCGGGGCGCCGTAAGCGCCCCGGCAGATTATCGGATCATTAAAGACCTTTGATCGCGTTCAGGAGGCCGTCGACTTTCTCATCGCCCAGCTTCTCACGTACCATGTCATACACGACCTGAGCCTTGTCCTGCAGCGTGGCAAGATCGGCATCAGACAGGGAGATGATTTCGCAGCCGGCGTCGATGCAGGTCTGCTTGTCCTTGGCAATGCTTTCGTTCGCCACGGTCGCGGCATAAGCCACAGCCTCAGCGGCGCACTCATCCACCAGAGCACGGGTGTTGTCAGGCAGGCTGTTGTACAGATCGCCGTTCATGAAGAAGGTGATGATGTGGCCGAGGTGGTTGGTTTCAACGATGTACTTCTGCACTTCCTGGAAGTTGTTGCCAACGATGTTCATGTAGGGATTCTCTTCACCGTCAATGGTGTTCTGCTGCAGCGCCATGAAAACTTCGCCGAACTGCATAGGCACAGCGGACGCGCCAATGGCATTCCAGTAAGCGATGTGGTAGTTGTTGGTCATAACGCGGATCTTCTGGCCAGCCAGGTCATCCAGCTTATCAACACGCTTGTTGGTGGTCAGCTGACGGAAGCCGGCGTCGGAGAAGCCCAGCATACGCACGCCATGCGCCTGGCAGTATTCGTTCACGGTCACCAGCGCATAGTCGGAGGTCAGCAGAGCGCGCATCTGGTCGATGGAAGCGAACAGGTTGGGCATATCGAACAGACCCATTTCGGGAACGAAGTCCACCAGGTCAGTGGTCATGCCGGTGCCGATGTCGATGGAACCGGCCACAACAGCCTCGGTGAATTCAGTGGTGTTGCCCAGCTGGCCGCCGGGATACAGTTCGACGTTGATGGTGCCGCCGCTGCGTTCGTTGATCAGCTGCGCGAACTTTTCAACCATCTTGTAGTTGGTGGTGGTTTCGGCAACGGTCATCGCGGCGATCCAGTTATAGGAACCGTAATCTTCCGCGGAAGCGGTGAGGCCGAGGCCCAGTACCAGGGAGAGAACGAGCATGGTGGCGAGGATCTTTTTCATGGTGATTTCTCCTTTCTATTTGTTCGTGAGCTTGCGCTCAGGAATCCGAAGTTACAGAATGGACGGCAGGAACAGGCTAAGCGGTTCAATGAAGGTAATGAGCAGCAGGCAGACCAGGAATGCGATCAGGAAGGGGATACAGGCTTTGGCCAGCTTCAGCATGGGGATCTTGGTCATACCTGACGCGACAAACAGGTTGATGCCCATAGGCGGAGTCACCATGCCCACCGCGAGGTTAACCGTCATCACGATGCCGAAGTGGGTGGGATCAATGCCGACCGCCTTGGCAATGGGGAGCAGGATGGGCGTCAGGATCATGATGTTGGGAATGTTGTCGATAATCATGCCGCAGACCAGCATAATCAGGTTCATCAGCAGCAGGATGATATATTTGTTGTTGGTAATGGCCAGGACCGCCTTGGAGATGGTCTGCGGATAGCGCAGCAGTGTCATGGCGCGGGCAAAAGCGGTGGCGGCGGCGATAACGAACAGAATATTCACATACGTCTTGGCGCCTGCGATAAATACTTTGCCGATATCCTTGATCTTGATGGTCTTATAGATCACAATGCAGACGAACAGGCCGTAAATGACGGAGATGACCGCAGCTTCCGTCGGGGAGCAGATGCCGGAGTACACACAGCCCAGGATGATGACGGGGGTCAGCAGCGCCCAGAAGCTCTCTTTCAGCAGAGGCCAGAAACCTTTCGCGCGGATCGCCTTATAGTTGGCTTCCAGCTTCTCCCGGTCCTCACCCTTGCGTTTGCAGTAGATCCAGCAATAGGCCATCAGCGCCACGCCGATGAGCACACCGGGAATGATGCCGGCGATAAACAGAGCAGAAGGTGACGCGCTGGCTGCCGCCGCATATACGATGTAGGAAATGGACGGCGGAATGATGACGCCCAGGCCGCCTGCCACTGTGACAATGGCTGTGGCGAAAACCATATCATATCCCAGACCTACCAGGAAAGGAATCGTCATGGCGCCAACGGCGGATACCGTCGCGGGGCTGGAGCCGGAGATCGCCGCATAGAACATACAGGTCACCACCACCGCGCAGGGGAAGCCTGCCCGCTTATTGCCGATGAAATAGGCGAAGAAGTCAAACAGGCGCTTGGAGAGACCGCCTTCGGCCATGATCATACCGGAAACCATGAAAAGCGGTACCGCCAGCAGCGTGAAGCTGTTCATGCCTGAGAACATGGCGCGGACAACGTCCAGCGGCGCAAATTTGATGGTGCCCATCAGGTTGGGAAGCACAGACAGCAGACCGAATACACCGCCCACGGGGAGCGCAATGACCAGAAGGACGGCCAGCAGGATAAAGAACAGTCCGATCGTCATATTATTTTGCCTCCTTCTTTGCGGTAAACTCCAGATAGAGGACCTGCACCGTGCGGAAAATCGCCAGAACGAAGCAGAAAGTCATCACGCCATAGAGAATATGCACCGGGATCTGCAGTGCCGGGCTCTTCTGGGCGATCTTCGCGGCGTTGCCCACCAGGTCGATGCCGCCCTTGACGCAGATGCCGAGGAACGCCAGCATGATCACATCGCAGACCACCTGCAGGATCCGCTGGGCAACCTTCGGCAGCATGGAAGAGAAGGTGTCCACACGGATAGCCGTGCGCCAGCGGATGGAATACGGCAGGCAGAAGAAAGCGCTCAGCGCAAGGCAGAAGCAGCAGACTTCGTCCGACCAGTAGATCGGTGATTTGAAGCAGTAGCGCATGACTACGTTCGCGAACGAAAGCACAGTCATGATCATCAGCAGGATCGCCAGACAAACAAGCTCGAAGTTTTTGTCCAGCTTTTTGAGAAACGACATGCTTATCCCTCCCTGATAGTAACGGTTTTTGTGAACGTTGCAGCGGGTTTCAGGTGACAGTTGTTTGTCTCAGTTCTTGACGCGTTTGGTTTTCCTGGTAAAATTTCTTCCGGAGCCTTTACAAAGATTATAAACCGTGTATAATAAAAAGTAAAGTTAATAAATATTTGAGAATCATCAAGAAATTCTAATAGATAATGTAAATCGGGCATCGTAAAAAAGCGGAGGCAGCCAATGGATCTGCGAGTGCAGGAATATGTAGTGGCAATTCAAAAATACGGCAACATGACAGAAGCGGCAGAAAAACTGTTTATAACGCCTTCCGCGCTCAATCAGCAGCTGCTGAAACTGGAAAAAGAACTGGGCATGCCGCTGTTTACCCGCAGTAAACGGAAGATGACCCCCACAGCCGCCGGGTTGGCCTATCTGGAAGGCGCACATCATATGCTTGCCATTCGCCAGGAAGTTTATACAAAATTGCAGGACATGGCCGAATGCGTCACCGGCAGCTATCGCATCGGCCTGACCTATGACCATGGCAGCAGTGTGTTTGCCCGCATTTACTCCACATTCCACAGGCAATATCCCGGTATTCAGATGCGCTGTTTCCAGATGCTGGTTCCCGAGATGCTGGAGCAGCTGGAGAAGAACGAGCTTGACATTGTCTTTCTGCTGGGCGGCTGCGGCGAAACATGGCCCGGTCTGGATACGATGCCTCTGAGCGAAGAAAACCTGCTGCTTGGTGTCCCCCGCATGCATCCTCTCGCAAAAAACGCCCCGTTCTCGGATAAGCCGCTTCCGGCTTTCGATCTGCGATTGCTGAAGGACGAGCCGTTTTCATTGGCGCTCAAAAAATCCACCATGCGGTCTCAGTTAGTCGACCCGGTGTTCCAGCATGCGGGCTTTGAACCGGACATCATGGTGGAATCCAGCTTCAACGGTTTCCTTGAACAACTGACCAGCCAGGGCATCTGTTGTACCATTATTCCGGAGTCCCAGGTCAGCGACCGGCAGAACGTCGCCTGGTTTTATCTTGAAGACCAGCCAAGGTTTTGCTTCAGTGTGGCAAAGGCTCATGATTATGCCCTGAACAACGCTTTACGCTACTTTGTTCAACTGGCGCGGGAAGATGCAAAAAAGCATCTGGACTTTCCCCCGCCTCAATCATAAACAAGATCATGATCAAACAAGGAGGCATTATGATGGATCAATTCAATCCGTTCCAACTGAAAGGGCCGGGGGCTTTCCGTAAAAACCTTACAACTGCATATGTATTTATCATTATTTCAGCCATTTTTTTCCTTCTGTTCTTCTTCAATACCCAGGAATGGCCGGTCATAGCATGCGCTTTCCTCTGTGACGCTGCCGCGATCGTATACCTGTTCAGAGCAATCAACGCTTACAAAAAGGAGAATTCCACTTCCGCCAACGAGGAGCAGAAACCAAAAGAACAAAAGCAGGATGAATGACAAATCTTATTTCAGAACGATACTATGTTTGGTAAGTCGAGCAAACGATAAAAATGAAAAAACCTGCAATAGCAAATACTATAATCTCTTTTGTAACCGAAAGGCAATTGACAGGAAATCACGTTGCGCTTATAATAATTTCGCACGAAATACTGCCCGAAACCCTTTCACGGAAAAGCAAATAATCGGGATTGTCAGAAGAATGGTCTGAATCCGAGAAATAAAAAAGGATGATCCTCATCGAATCATCCTTTGGAAAGTCTTTGATTTATAAGGCTTTTCTTACTTCCCGAAGTACCTCTTCAGCAACAAAGGCCTTGCCGTGCTTCAATACGTTTTTTCGTATCCGCATTTATCGCAGCGGTAACGGTACTTTTCCTTTTTTTCCGGCCCCGCCCGGTTCCCCATTGCTGTATAGAAGGGGTCGCGCTGAGAGTCCAGGTAAAAAGGATTTCCCATGCCAGCGTCCGACGCGTGATTTTGAGGAGTGCCATCGATCACACAGCGCCAACTGTCCGTATTTCCGCACTTGGGACAGGCTTTAGGGGGCTCATTCTTGAAAAAACTCATCCGAAACACATCTCCGTTTCCTTCCCAGAAGTTTCCTGCATACGATAACCGATATCGAAACGCCGGGATTCTTGACTGCATGATTATAAGACGGGGAAAGACAACTGTCAAGGAAACCGTCCCGGGCAGACTTATGATCGTGTCAAATCAGGCCATTTTGCAAACAAAGGTGATTGACAGGAAATCCCAATACGCTTATAATTATTTTGCACGAGATGCTGCCGGAAGCCCTTTCACGAAAAAAACAAATAATCCTGAAATCTTATGAAATCAGGATCAGCGGATTCTATCGGTTATACCGCTTGTTGCACAATACGGGACTTTTGTTGCATCACAGAATTAAGGGAGGAATGACCGTGAAAAAGCACCTGTTTTCATTGATCTGTTTATTGCTTGTACTGATCCTGGCGTGTCCGGCGGCCTTCGCTGAATCCGGCGAGACAGCCGCTGATGCCATCGAGAAGAAAGCCTATCCCTATCTGTATTGCTTTAAAGAGGATACTGAGCCGGTGTCCAGTGAAATGAATCTGTATTTCGTGAACGGCGGCGACGTGCCCTATGTGGCGCTGACGGAATTTCTTCCCGTTCTGGCGGAGATGTATAATACGATCCTGAAATGCGATGAGGACAGTCAGATTTCCTTTGAGCTCCAGACAGTCAGCCAGCCGGACGGCAGCGGCGTTTTCATCGTCAGGCGCCCTGACAACGAGAGCACCTGGATCATCCAGCCCGGCGACGACACCATGACCTTCACGAATTTTTATTCCTTCCTCCACAAGCCCGGCGCCAGCGCGCTGGTGAGCGTGACGGATCTTCCGGATCTGAAACAGAACTTTGACCTTCCCGAGCTCGTGTTGGAAATGATGTACGAATACAGGGACGGCAAGGATCCGACCGCACTGCAGATGCAGGCGGCCGCCGGCCTCAAGGCGGTGGAGGATCCGGCGGCGGAGCATACCCTGTTTGCATTGTCCAATAAAGTCTACAACCGGAAAGGAACGCCCCTCACCATGGACCTGGGGAAATACAAAATTGACATTGTCAGCCGGGGAGACGAGTGCTATCTTCCCCTGCAGACGATGAGCGACGTGTTTTTCAGTCTCCAGTATATCTATTATGTTTTCAACGGCGAAAAGGTCATCGCGGACGTCTACAACGGCCAGCTCATGGACCAGGCTTACGAAGCGGAACCGGCTGACATGAGCCAGGAATATGCCCTGTTCAACTTCCGTGAGCTCTGCTTTACCATGGATTATTTTTACGGCCTGAA
>JAFRNK010000099.1 GCA_017430225.1 Clostridia bacterium
TATATCTTTACCGTCATCTGCCACGAATTCGGCGTCATATTCGGACTGGCGGTGCTCGGCATCTTCTTCGCGGTGGTCGTGCGCGGGCTTTCCATTGCCCGCCAGGCGGACAACACGTTCTACGCCCTGCTGAGCCTCGGCTGCACGGTCATGCTGGGCCTGCAGACCTTTGTCATCGTAGGCGGCAATATCAAGCTGATCCCGCTGACAGGGGTCACGCTGCCGCTGATCAGCTACGGCGGCACCTCGCTCGTGTCCAGCATGTGCCTGGTCGGAATCATGCAGGGCGTATCGGCCTGCAACCGCGCCAGGATGAAGGAAGCGCGTGAGGAAGCGCTGTACGAGGGGGAGGGAGCGCTGTGAAGCAGTTACGGCAAAACATCCGCCGCGTCGGGCTGCTGCTGTTGGCGTGCTTCGCGCTGCTCGTCTTCTATGGCTATTACAGCCTGACCAATTACGGCAGCAGGTGGTTTTCGACCAATGCCAATACCTGGCTGCGCAATGCCAAACAGGACGTGATCCCTGGCGATATCTATGATACGAACGGCGTCTTGCTCGCGGGCAGCGCGGTGACGGACACTGCGGACGGCTTTACGGCATTGCGCCAGTACAACAGCAACGCCGCGGTGCGCAGGGCGACGGTACACGTGGTGGGGGATTCCGACGGCAAAGTCGCCAACAGCGTGGAAAGCTTTATGGCGAAATCGCTGTACGGCTTTGATCAGAACATTGCAGAGCGCATGCGGGATTTCGTCAGCGGGGCGAGGCGGAAGGGCGATTCCCTGACCCTGACTCTGGACAGCGCGCTGAGCGCCTATATCCTGGAGCGTCTCGAACGGGTGACTGTGCCGGTGACCGGCAGCGAAGGCATCTTGAAAGTGCCTTCAGGCTCCGTCGTCGTCATGAACTGGAAGACCGGCGCTGTCCTGGCGGAGCTCAGCTATCCGACCTTCGATCCGTTGAGCCCATCCTCCTCCGGGAACGCGGGCCAGCCGTATTTCAACCGCGCCACCCAGGGCAGGTATGCGCCGGGGTCTACCTTCAAGATCGTGACGGCTGCCGCGGTGCTCTCGGATCCCTTGCTGAACGGGCGCTCCTATACTTGTATGGGCAGCTTTAGGGCTGACGATCAGGACGGCCTCGTCCGGGAAATCACCGACGCAGGAACCAACCGCGCGGAAGGGGTGCTTGTCGCCCACGGACAGATCGATCTCAGGCGCGCCTTCCGCGTGAGCTGCAACAACACGTTCGCTTCCGCCGCGGTCCAGCTGACGGACATGAAGCTGCGCAAGCAGGCGATGGCCTTCGGCTTCGACGCGAACTTCCTGTTCCGGGATATCGTATTGGAAAACTCCTCTTATCCGGACAACGAGCGCACCGACTGGCAGGTCGCGATGACCGGCATCGGGCAGAGCGAACTGCTCGCCACGCCGGTGCACCTGTGCCTGATCGCCTCCGCGGTCGCGAACAGGGGCACAATGATGGAGCCGCGCCTGGTCGCGCAGGCGACCGCGTCCAACGGCACGGTACGCAGGCGGTTCGAGCCGCAGTTGGCGTTGCAGGTGTTTACGGACGCGTCGATCGCGGATACCCTCAAGGAATACATGTATGACACGGTGAACGTGGAAGGCGGCACCGGATGGCGGGCCGCCCTGAACGGCTGGCGCGTCTGCGGCAAGACCGGCAGCGCGGAGGTGGACGGTCAGGAGCGCACCAATGCGGTGTTCGTCGGGTTTATCGACGACGCGAGCGCGCCTTACGCCCTTTCCGTTGTACTGGAGGACGCGGGCAGCGGTGGCGATTACGCCGCACCGGTCGCGCATGATATATTTGATTACCTGACTGAACATTTACAAACGGCGGATTAGTTGATATAATCAGCATGCTGTATGTCAGCGTATCATCAAATCATCAGGAGGCGCATATGTCTTATGTTCTGAGCTGCTGCTCGACCGCGGATCTGACCAAAGAGCATTTCGAGCAGCGTGACATTCATTATATCTGTTTCCATTACCAGCTGGACGGAAAGGACCTGCCGGACGATCTGGGCCAGTCCATGCCCTTTGACAAGTTTTACCAGGCGATGGTGAACGGCGCGGAGACGCGGACTTCCCAGGTCAATACGGAAGAGTACCTGGTGTATTTTGAAAACTTCCTGAAGAACGGCCAGGATATCCTGCACGTGACCTTGTCCAGCGGCATCTCCGGCACCATCAATTCCGCGAACGCCGCGGCGGAGCAGCTGCGCGCCCGATATCCGGAGCGGAAGATCTACATCATCGACTCGCTCGGCGCGTCGTCCGGCTACGGCCTCCTGATGGATATGCTGGCGGACAAGCGTGACGAGGGGATGGATATCGACGAGCTGGCGCGCTGGACGACGGACCATAGGCTGAACGTGCACCACTGGTTCTTCTCCACGGACCTGACCTTCTATATCAAGGGCGGCCGCGTCAGCAAAACCGCGGGCTTCTTCGGCAAACTGCTGCACATCTGCCCGCTGCTCAATATGAACCATCTGGGCCAGCTGATCCCGCGCGAAAAGATCCGCACCAAGTCCGCGGTCATCCGCACGATCGTCGACCGCATGGAGGAGCACGCCGAAGACGGTCTCGCCTACAGCGGCAAGTGCTATATTTCCAACTCCGCCTGCATCGAAGACGCGCAGGCCGTCGCGAAGCTGGTCGAATCGCGTTTCCCGCGCCTGAACGGCCCGGTGGAGATCTATTCCGTCGGCACGACCATCGGCAGCCATACCGGTCCGGGCACGGTGGCCCTGTTCTTCATGGGCGACGAGCGCTGGAACTGACATGAACATGAAACGGTATTGAGAAGCTGTCACGATGGGCGGCAGGACAACGGACAGCCTGTTTGGCCTCATACAGGCACAAGCAAAAAGCCAGGGATGAAACTCCCCGGCTTTTTCATTTTCCTGCATTTATGCTTTGGGCTGCGCTTCCTTGTCCTTGGGAAAAGTCTTTGAAACAGTGATCTCGACATTGCTGCCGCGCATACTGACCTTTACGTCGTCCGCCAGGCGCGCCAGGATGGATTTTTCCAGCTCGTCATACAGTTCCGCCGCGTCTGAGCTGCCGTCAATGTCGGACTTGAACTGGCTCATGCTCCATTCTTCCGAGCTTGCCGTGCCGGGCACCGGATTCTCGCCGGCTACCCCTTCGGAACTGAGATCGTCTGAGATCGAGAGCAGCTTCACGTAGATGACGTCCTGCAGCCTGCTGACAAAGCCCTTGACGGCTGCGTTCTTTCCGCTGGTGGAAACGCTGAGCAGCTGCTCGCGCAGTTCGCTCGTCATATGCATCTGCATTCTCATATGCAGTTCATAGAGCCTTTCCGCAACGGAGATCCAGTAATAGGCTGTCGCGTCTCCGGCGATGCCGCGGAGAAGGCCGAAGAGTTCTTCCGCAAGAAGTCTCAGCTGCAGACCGGCGTGACGGCTCAGCCCGCGCATAGCCGCGACCTGTTCGGTGGTATGAAGCGCGTTTTCCATCCCATCGCCGAGGTTGGAAATCGTAAGCATCTTGGTCCGTCTGTGAACGCTGTCCCACCAGCTCGAAACATCCTCGTCGATATCCTTGAAGTCCGCCATGGTTTTGCGGCCCGACATGTCCAGTGTGGATACCGTCACGTTCGGGAACGGTATCTGGATACCGTTCCGGTAGAAGATATTCAGGAGCTCTTTGTTCATGAACCTCCCGATGTTCTTGATGTCCTGCTCTTTGGACTCGGCCTGGATCA
>JAFRNK010000100.1 GCA_017430225.1 Clostridia bacterium
GACCTGGTCACTGGTATAGCGGCGGCTGGCGTTTTACATGCCGTCGGTGGTGATGACGAAAAGCGTGTGATCCGGCCGGTCCTCCGGACGGGCATACTTATGGACGTTGCCGATGTGATGAATGGCCCCTCCGATGGCGTCGATGAGTGCGGTGCAGCCGCCGACGGTATACTGCCTGGAGGTCATGGGTTCGATCTTTTCCAGCGGGATCCGGTCATGAATGACCGCGCTTTCATCCGAAAAGAGGACGGTTGAGACCAGGGTTTTGCCTTCTGTTTCCTTCTGCCGGGCAATCATGGCGTTGAAACCGCCGATGGTATCCGACTCCAGGCCGGCCATGGAACCGCTGCGGTCAAGAATGAAAACCAGTTCGGTCAGGCTGTGCTCTGTATTGTTCTGCGTGTTCTGCTCAATGTTCTGATTCATGTTCGGATCCTCCTGCATGCTGATGTCAGGGCTCTGTTGCCCTGCATCCTTATGCTACATGATCCGGAATCCGGAAAGGTCGCCTGCCGGGCGACAAAATACCGGCTTTCAAAAAGGGTCTGCCGTTTCCGGCAGACCCTTTTCGCATAGTACGCCCGGTGTATTCCATTGTGATTTGCCGTGCAGGGGATATGATTGACGGGATTATTCTTTTACCGCACCGAGTGTGATGCCCTTGACAAAGTATCGCTGGAAGAACGGATAGGCAATCAGGATCGGCAGTATACCCACCACTGCAATGGCCATGCGGATGGTGATGGACGGAACAGACACGTTCATGCCCATGTTCCCGCTGGTCTGTGCCTGGACCAGGGCGCTGATGTCGTCGTTGATGTTATTCAGTACGATCTGTATGGTGTAGTACTTCGCGCCGTTGCGCGCCGAGAGGTAGTACAGCCCGTTGATCCAGTCATTCCAGTAGGCCAGGGCTGTCATCAGCCCCACTGTGGCCAGAATCGGCTTGCTCAGCGGTGTCACAATCGTCATCAGGATCCGCCACTCACCCGCACCGTCGATGCGTGCAGCCTCGTCAAGGCTGGCGGGAATGTTGTTGACGTAGTAGTTGCGGAGCAGGATTACGTTGAAGGCATTCATCAGAAGCCCCGGGATGATCAGCGCCCAGATGGTGTCTTTCACGTGCCAAAGCCGGATGTAGCAGTAATAGGTGGACACGATGCCGCCGTTGAACAGCATGGTGAAGATCAGCAGAAAACTGATCAGTTTCATGCCGGGGACATGGGATTTGCTGATGCCGTAGGCGAACAGCGATGATATGACCAGACTGACCGCGGTGCCGATTACCGTGACCAGGATCGTCATGCCATAGGCGCGCCCGATCAGCGTCCACTTGAGACCGATGTAACGATAGGCGTCCATACTCCAGGCACCGGGCAGGAAGGAGAAACCGTTGGCGCTGACCCAGGCGTTATCCGTGAAGGAGGAGACGATCAGCAGGATAAAGGGGATGATCGCCGCCAGGGTGAACAGTATTCCCACAATATGAGCGAGAGCTTGCGTGGTTTTGTATTCTCTTGATTTCAGCATGTGACAGCCTCCCCTCAGAACAGCGCCATACTGGCCTGGTAGCGCTTGACGATCTTGTTTGCCGTCACAATCAGCACAAACCCGACTATGGACTGATAGACGCTGGCGGCGCTGGACATGGCATAATCGCTGTTTTTCATCAGCGCCTGATAGACGTAGACGTCGATGGTGCGGGTATAGTCATATAACAGCCCGCTGTTTCGGGTGACCTGGTAGAACAGACCGAAGTCCGAGCGGAAGATCTGACCGACGCTCATGATGAACAGGGTGATCACTGTGGGCTTGAGAAGCGGCAGTGTAATGTAGCGGACCTGCTTCCACTTGGTGGCGCCGTCGATGCGGGCAGCCTCATAGTAATCCTGGCTGATGCCTACAAGACTTGAAATATAGATGATCATACTGTAGCCGATTCCCTTCCAGGTGTTCACCAGCACCAGTATGAAAGGCCAGTAGCGCTTATCACCGTACCAGTTGACGGGCGGCTTTCCCAGCAACGGCATGACGGAATGGTTGATCAGACCGTTCTCAGAGGAGAGAAACGCGAACACCAGGTAGCTGACCACAACCCAGCTCATCAGAAACGGCAGCAGGATCACTGTCTGGTAGAGTTTGGAAGCCTTTTTACTGGTCAGTTCATTGATCATGATGGCCAGAAAAATGGCCAGCACTGTGCCGATGACAAAGAATGCCACGTTGTACAGCAGTGTGTTCCGGGTAATCGTCCAGGCATCCTTCGTTTTAAACAGATAGCTGAAGTTGTTCAGTCCGACCCAGTCGCTGCCCAAGATGCCCTTTTTGTAGTTCATCTTTTTGAACGCGATCAGCACGCCGAACATTGGTATGTAGTTATTGATGATCAGATATGCCATGCCCGGCAGGACCATCAGATAATAGGGCAGGATCTGCTGCCAGCGGATCTTTGTTTTCATCCTCTTTGCCATCGTCTAACCCCCTGTCCCGGAGTGAAAACTCCTTTAAAAGCGGAAAGCTGCCCGCAGGCAGCTTCCGCATGTGATTCTTTACCTTATTTCTGCGTTTCCAGCCAAGCGTCAAACTGCTTCTGATTCTCAGCGATGATGCTGTCAATACCGGCGTCCTTCAGCGCGGCGATGAAATCGGGCAGCGCCTTCTCAGGATCCACTGCGCCTGCATTCAGACTCGGCGCGTACTGGGCGATGACCGTCTGAACCGCTGCCACATCGGCGCTGACAGGGTCGGGGTTGAACACATAGCCGGCGGAGGGAGTGATGCGGCCGTCCGCGATAACCTTGTCCTGATAGGCTTTCATCCGGGCGAAGGTGTCGATGGCACGTGCACCCATGGTGGGCAGGGACAGCCGGTCGCCCCACAGACCGTAGGGATTGATGTAGGCCAGCTTGGTGTAGTCTTCCTCGGTGTACTCGATCTGCTTCAGGCCGTTCTCCTCACGGACCAACCGCCAGTCGCGGTTTTCGATACCGTACTGAATCAGAGTTGCTGCTTCCGGATGCTCGTAGACATAGCGAATGGCCTTGATTGCCGCCTCCGGATGCTCGCAGTTGATGGTGACATTCCAGCTGACACCGGCGATGGTGCTGCTGATGAAGCCATCCACGGACTTGAACAGAACGATGTCCTCACCCCAGCTGTTATCCAGCATGTCGGGATCCACGTCGCCCCAGCCGTACCAGCCGGTATAGTTGTCCTGAATCACGATATCATTCGGTGCATCCGTGGTTACTGCCGCGTCCGCGGAGATGAAGCCCTTCTGAGCCCAGCGGTACATGGCCTCGCAGTACTCCCTGTACTCATCGGTCTCAAACAGATCCACCACGGTGGTGTCCGTGAAGCTGCGGTTCAGCATCAGTACGCCGTAGGACATGTCTCCGCCGAATTTGTCATACTCGCAAAGGCTGTAGTTCAGCGGCTCGTAGGTGTTATTCCACGGTACTTGGGTGCGCAGGCTGTCGCCTTCGCCTTCCTTGATCCTGTCGAAGATCGCTTCCATCTCAGCCATGGTGTAGATTTTATCGTTATCCGGTATGCAGTCGTACTTCTCAGCGAAGCGTTTTTTCATGCTGTAGCCGAGCACCTGATAAATCTTGTCGCCGCAGGGGATGCCGTAAATTTCGCCGTTATAGGTAACGCCGGTGACCGGGTTGGCATTGTGTTCTTTAAAGGAGGCGATATCCTCCTCGGTCAGCACATCATCCAGCGGGATGATGATGCCCTTGTCCACCAGATTGCCCACGCTCACGAAGGCGGTCAGGCAGATGTCCAGCGGTTCGCCGGAGGAGACCTTCAGGATCGCGTCATTCTGCGATTCCTGCAGGCCGGTGGGCTCAAAGGTGATGTGAATGCCGATGTCACGCTCGGTCATTTCATTCAGAGCGGCCTCAACATCGTAGAAGCCCTGGGTGACGTTGCCCCAGGCGGGATACTGCCAGACCAGTTCGATTATTTCATCTTCAGCGAAAGCCGGCGCGGCAGCTATAAGGGCGGATACCAGCAGGGTGACGGCCAGCATGATGCTCAACAACTTCTTCATCGTCTACTCTCCTCCTCGTTCTGCGTTTGTCTTCGAAAAAAAGTCCGCGGGAAATCCGGCCGGGATTTCGTATGCTGCGGGAGCAAACGCTTTCCGCAGCTTCTGGTGCGA
>JAFRNK010000101.1 GCA_017430225.1 Clostridia bacterium
GTGGCCGCGTGCGAGCAGAGCTATACCGGGCAGTTCCTGAAAGCGATGATTCAATAATTGACATATCAATAAATAACGGGTAAAATAAATAAGATATTTTTCCGGAGGGGAGGTGCGCTTCCATGGCAAAAATATCGCCGACGTGCTGGACATGACGGTGGAGGAGGCCATGGACCTGTTCAGGAACCATCAGCTGATCATGAACAAGCTGCAGACGCTGTACGACGTCGGTCTTGGCTACATCCGGCTGGGACAGCCGAGCACGACCCTGTCCGGCGGCGAGGCGCAGCGCGTCAAGCTGGCGACCGAACTGAGCCGCCGCGCGACCGGGAGGACGATGATCCTCCTGGACGAGCCGACCACAGGTCTGCACATGGACGACGTGAACCGGCTGATCCGGGTTCTGCAGCGCCTGACAGACCAGGGCAATTCCGTGCTCGTGATTGAGCATAACCTGGACGTGATCAAGTCCGCCGACTGGATCATCGACATGGGGCCGGAAGGCGGCGATGAGGGCGGTACCGTGGTCGCCCAGGGTACGCCGGAAACCGTGGCCGCGTGCGAGCAGAGCTATACCGGGCAGTTCCTGAAAGCGATGATTCAATAATTGACATATCAATAAATAACGGGTAAAATAAATAAGATATTTTTCCGGAGGGGAGGTGCGCTATGCAGAGACGGATGATCGGCCTGTTGGCCGTCCTGACGCTGCTGTGCGCCTTTTCCGCTGCCATGGCGGAGCCCTTCAACTTTGCGCCCAGGGTGACCGAAGCGCCGGCGCAGACCCCGCTGGTCCAGGCGACTCCGACGCCGGTCGTCGCCGGGATACCGTACAGCCTCGGCATCAGCGCGTTTCCGGCCGAGAGAGGGGAAAGCCGGAAAGTACTGCTTTCCTTTCTGGGCGACTGCACATTGGGCTGCAACGAAATCGACCACGGCAAGAAGAAATCGCTCGACTACTATATCAGCGAATTCGGGTTCGGTTACTGTTTCGAAAAAGTGCGCTACATCCTCGACCGGGACGACCTGACCGTTGGCAACCTGGAATGTGTGCTGGCCGACACGCCGGACGGCCTGGACGCCCGCACCAAGAAAACCTATAACTTCCGCGCTTACGAGTCCTATGTGAACATCCTCAAGGAGGGCAGCGTGGAAGCCGTGACCGTCGCCAACAACCACATCGGCGATTACGGGCAGCCCGGATTCGACGCAACGGTGCGCGTGCTGTGTGAAAACGGCGTCAGCTGGTTCGGCAGTACGGACTGGGGCGGACAGTTTTACATCTATGAACAGGACGGTGTACGCATCGGACTGGTCGGTTCCCACGTCTCCTTCTACTGGCAGAACGTGGACCAGATGAAGGCGGTCTTCGACCATCTCCGCGAAGAAAACTGCCAGGTGATCATCGCGGTCATCCACGCGGGCGTCGAATATGACAAGCGCCACGACGACAACCAGACCAAGATGGCGAAGCGCTTCATCGAGTGGGGAGCGGACATCGTTATCGGCCATCATCCGCATGTGCTGCAGGGCTTCGAGGTGATCGACGGCGTCCCGATCTACTATTCCCTGGGTAATTTCGTGTTTGCGGGCAACTTCCTGATCAAGACGAAGTACACGGCGATCATGCAGCTTGCCCTCTCCTTTGCTGAAGACGGCAGTTACCTGGGCAGCCGTGCCAATTTCATCCCCTGCCGGCTGTCCGAGCATCACGAGACCAACTTTTTCCAGCCTTTTCCGGTGACCGGTGTGGACGCGGAGCGGGCAATCAAACAGATGCAGTATGATACGAAAGCGCCGTGGCTGCTCCGGGACTATCTGGAGGATATCGGCGCCATGCAGGACTTTATCCCCGCGGTCGATCGCGGTCTGTAAAGGAGAATCGTATGATTGCGGTCAAGGATTTTGTCGAGTCGCTGTCGCTGAAGGTGCTTTCGCCGTCCACCCGGGAGACCATCGATCTCCAGTCGGCGGAACTGAACCGCCCCGGCATCCAGTTTACCGGATTTTATGATTATTTCGCATACGTGCGGCCGCAGGTCATCGGCAAGGTCGAGATGGCCTATCTCGACAGCCTGGACGATAAAACGCGGCTGGCGAAACTGACGGATTATTTTTCCTACCCGATTCCCTGCGTGATCATTTGCCGCGGCATGCAGCCGAACCAGGAAATGCTGAAGCTTGCGCAGGAGCACGACGTTCCGATTTACGGTACGGACTGGGTCACGACCCGGTTCTTCGTCAACGCTATCAACTACCTGAGCCAGGCGCTCGCGCCGCGTTCCACGATGCACGGCGTGCTGCTGGACGTATACGGGCTCGGCGTGCTCCTGACGGGCGAGAGCGGCGTCGGGAAGAGCGAGGCCGCGCTGGAACTGATCAAACGCGGGCACCAGCTGGTCGCGGACGACGTGGTCGAGATCAAAAAGGTCAATGAGAACCGCCTGATCGGCGAGAGCCCGGAGACGATCCGGCACTTCATGGAGATTCGCGGTATCGGCATCATCGATATCCGTCAGATGTACGGCATCGGCGCTGTGCTGATGAACAAATCGATCGATATAGTCATCCATCTGGAACTGTGGCAGGAGAACAAGGCGTATGACCGCCTGGGTCTGGTGGATAATTATACGACCATCATGGGCGTGAAGATTCCGCAGATCGTTCTGCCGGTCCGCCCGGGGCGCAACCTGGCCGTCGTCATCGAGGTGGCGGCGCGCAACCTCGGCCTGAAGCGGCTCGGATACTCCGCCGCGGCCGAGCTGGACCGCCGGCTCAGGGACATGGCCGCAGCACGGGAATGAGCTGAACACGATTAAAATATTGGGAGGGGCATTGCATGTATTACATCGGTATTGACCTTGGCGGCACGAATATCAAGGCTGGCGTCGTGGACGACACGGGCCGTATCCTGGCGCAGGCGTATGCGAAAACGCAGGCGCAGCGGCCTTATCGCGACATCGTGCGCGACATGGCTGCGTGCGTGACGATGTCGATGAACCACATCAATATCACGCAGAGCGATGTTGAAGCCATCGGCATCGGCATTCCGGGCCTGGCGCGGCAGAATGACGGATCGGTCATTTTCTGCACGAATTTGGGCTGGAAGGATATTCCCCTGCGCGCGGAAATGCAGAAGTACCTGAGCAAGCCCGTCTTTATCGACAATGACGCCACGGTCGCGGGCTATGCCGAAAGCATCGCCGGCGTATCGAAAGGCTATTCCTGTTCCGTGTTCCTGACGCTGGGCACCGGTACGGGAGGCGGCATCGTCATCAACGGCAAGCCCTGGACGGGACGCCATGGCATCGCCAGTGAACTCGGGCATATGACGATCGCGCTGGACGGCGTGCCCTGCACCTGCGGCAACGACGGCTGTGCGGAGCGCTATACCAGCGCGAGCGCGATCATCCGCATGGCCAGGCAGGCCTGCATGACCTATACCGACAGCATGATGATGAAGCTGACCGGCGGCGACCTGGACCGGATCAACGCGAAAACGGTGTTTGACGCGGCGAAGGCCGGCGACCCGGTGGCGTCGGAAGTCTTCGACCGCTACTGCAACTATCTGGCGGTGACGATCAACAACATCATCTGCACGCTGGATCCGGATATGATCATCCTGGGCGGCGGCGTGAGCCACGCGGGCGATTTTCTGCTGGAGAACGTCCGGCGCAGGGTGCCGAGGTATCTGCTGTACAAGGACCTGCCGTTCGCGGAGATCCGCCTGGCCAGCCTCGGCAACGACGCCGGCATCATCGGCGCCGCGATGCTCGGACGTTTGTATCATCATGAAGGAGTTGACTGATTATGAGTGAGTATACATCTGTTAGAAGCCTGTTCCGCGAGACGCCTGCCGACCAGGCGGTGCTGAAAGTATCCGGCTGGGTGCGCACCGTCCGCGACGGCAAGACCTTCGCTTTCATCGAGCTGAACGACGGCACCTTTTTCAAGAACCTGCAGGTGGTCTGCGACGATACGCTCGCGAACTTCGCTGAGATCGTGAAGATCACCACCGGCAGCGCGATCGAAGTGGAAGGCAGGCTGCTGCTGACCCCGGAACGCAAACAGCCCTTCGAACTGCATGCCGATTCAGTGACTGTGGTCGGCCTGTGCGACGCGGATTACCCGCTGCAGAAGAAACGCCACAGCTTTGAATACCTGCGCACTCAGGCGCACTTGCGCCCGCGCACGAACACCTTCTACGCCGTGTTCCGCATCCGTTCGCTCGCGGCGCAGGCTATCCACCGCTTCTTCGCGGAAAAAGGCTTCGTCTACGTGCATACTCCGCTCATCACCACCAGCGACGCGGAAGGCGCCGGAGAAATGTTCCGCGTGACCACGCTGGACGTGGGCAACCCGCCGCGTACAGAGGACGGACAGGTGGATTTCAGCCAGGACTTCTTCGGTAAATCCACGAACCTGACCGTTTCCGGCCAGCTGAACGTCGAAACCTTCTGCGCCGCGTTCCGCAACGTCTATACCTTCGGCCCGACCTTCCGCGCGGAGAAGAGCTACACCCAGCGCCACGCCGCGGAATTCTGGATGATCGAACCGGAAATCGCCTTTGCCGACCTGTTTGACGATATGGCGCTGGCGGAAGAGATGATCCGATATATCATCCGCGATATCCTGGAAAAGGCGCCTGAGGAACTCGAATTTCTGAACAGCTTCGTGGATAAGGGGCTGATCGAACGCCTGCGCCACGTAGCCGACAGCGATTTCGCCCGCGTGACGTATACCGACGCGATCACGATCCTCGAACAGGCAAAGCAGAAGTTCGAGTATCCGGTGCGCTGGGGCATGGACCTGCAGACAGAACACGAGCGCTATCTGGCCGAGACCCACTTCGGGCGCCCGGTATGCGTATACAATTATCCCAAGGAAATCAAGGCGTTCTATATGCGCCTGAATCCCGACGGGAAGACCGTCGCCGCCGTCGATATCCTGGTGCCCGGCATCGGCGAACTGGTCGGCGGCAGCCAGCGCGAGGAGCGCCTGGACGTGCTGACCGGCCGCATGCAGGAACTGGGCATGGACGAGGCGTCCTACGACTGGTACATCGCCCTCAGGCGCTACGGCACCAACCCGCACGCCGGCTTCGGGTTGGGCTTTGAGCGCATGGTCATGTACCTGACCGGGATCCAGAACATCCGCGACGTCCTGCCTTTCCCGCGCACGACCGGCAGCGCCGAGTTCTGACAATGAAAAAAGTGACCGTAGAAGGCCGAAAGGATATGATGCTCAACCAGCCGCTGAATCAAGTGATTCCGCGGCTGGCTGTTCCTACGATCATATCGATGCTGGTGACGGCCGTATACAACATGGCGGACACCTATTTTGTCGCACGCATCAGCACAGAAGCGTCTGCGGCGGTTGGCGTCGTGTTTTCGATGATGGCGATCATCCAGGCCATGGCCTTTACCATCGGCATGGGCAGCGGCGCCAATGTCAGCCAGGCGCTCGGCGCCGGGCGGGAAGAAGACGCGAAGCGCCTGGTGGCTGTGGGCTTCTTTACCGCGTTTGCGGTAGGCATCGTCCTGGCGGTTGCGGGCAATATCGATCCCGAGGGGCTCGTCGTCCTGATCGGTGCGACGCCGGAATGCGTGCCTGACGCGGTCGCCTACGCGCGATATATTTTCATGGCAGCGCCGTTCATGATGTGTTCTTTCGTGATGAATAACCACCTGCGGTTCCAGGGCATGGCGATGTATGCCATGATTGGCATCAGCTCGGGCGGCATCCTCAATATGCTCCTTGATCCACTGCTGATTTTCGGTTTCCATATGGGCACGGCCGGCGCGGCGATCGCAACGGCGATCAGCCAGACGGTTTCGTTCACGCTGCTGCTGACGATCGCGAATACGCGCAAGGGCCTTCTGCATTATCAGTTCAGCAATTTCAAGCCGACGGCGGCGATGTACCGCAAGATCCTGTATACCGGAGTGCCTTCGCTGGGACGGCAGGGGATCGCGGCAGTCGCGACGATATTCCTGAACCGTGTGGCGCGTGGGATCTCTCCGGATTCGATCATCAACAACGCGGCGATCGCGGCGATGTCGATCTCCAACAAATTCGTCATGTTCATCAACAGCGCGGTCATCGGCTTCGGCCAGGGATTCCAGCCGGTAGCCGGCTTCTGCTACGGCGCGGGCCGCTATCGCCGCGTCAGGGAAGCCTACGTGTACTGCGGCAAGGTAGCGACGATCATCCTGCTCTGTCTCGCAGCTGTCGCCATGGTATTCAGCGAGCAGATCATCCGCCTGTTCCGGGGCGAGGACCCGATGGTGGTCAGTATCGGTACCGGCGCGCTCAGGATGCAGCTCGTGACGCTGCCTTTGTGGGGCTTTTACGTCATGGCGAACATGTGCACGCAGTCGATCGGCTACGGCCTGAGTTCGACCGTCATCTCCAGCGCGCGCCAGGGCATCTTCCTGATCCCGTCCGTGCTGATCCTGCCGGCCCTGTTCGGCATTACGGGCCTGCAAGCGGCACAGCCCGCGGCGGATGTGCTGGCGTTTATCCTGGCGATGATCATCATGCGCAGGGTATTAAAAAAGCTCGACACTCTGGCCGGGCAGAATTCAGTGGAGGTATAGTGGAATATGGCTGAAAGCAGGCCTGACAATAAACGGATCTGGACGGTGCCGAATGTGCTGACCATGCTGCGCATGGCGCTCATCCCGGTGTATTGGGTGCTGATGTCGGAAGGAAAGATGATTCCGGCGCTCTGCACCTATATCGTCGCGTCGCTGACCGATGTCGTGGACGGTTATATCGCGCGCAAGTACAATCAGATCACAGATTTCGGCAAACTGATGGACCCGCTGGCGGACAAGCTGATGGTACTCTCGGTCATGCTGTCCATGATCATCCCGATGGGCGGACGTCCGGGTATCCTGCCGGTCCTGCCGTTCATCATCGTGCTCGCGAAGGAACTGCTCATGGTGCTGGGCGGGCTGGTGCTGTACAAAAAAGGTATTGTCGTGTACAGCAAGATCATCAGCAAGGCGGCGCAGGTCCTGATGGTGTCCGCATTGCTGCTGTCGTTCTTCTATGAGTATTTCGACAGCATTGGCAAGCCGGTCTATCTGTGGGTATTGTGGGCGGCGGTCGTGCTGACCGTCTGCGCGCTCTGCTATTACGCGGCGGACATTTTCAGACAGTTGCGGGAGCAGAAAGCGAAGAAGCAGGAATAAATCACGGAATGCAGATCTGGCAGGGCTTGAAGCCTGTGGCAAGCAGGATATCGCGTGAACCGAAAAAGTTCACGCGGTTTTTTTCGGACATATCGGATAGACCGGTGCATTCGGGCCGGTGGAAACGGTTCGAACGGATATTGAGCACGTATTGAGCGGGTTTGGTATCCGTGATGCCTTCCGGGACGGCGTCGATCACGTGCCGGAAGAGTTCGGGGTCCTTTTCCTCGATATAGCGGAGCAGGGCAGCCGCGGCGGCCGTTTTTTCATACCCGTCAGTCCGGAAGGCTTCGCCCAGTTTGGAATGGACGATGCTCAGAAAACCGAGCGCGGCTTGGGCCTGTTCGGGCGTGACCTCAGGATCGGCAGTCAGGAAGGCCCGGATGGCGGTATGCTGCTCTTCCATGGTCATGGACTTACCGGGAATGGCTTCGGCGCATGCGCATGCGCCGGCCAGCAGGATGGAAAACAGGACGGCAGCCAGGATCCGTTTCATGATCGATTTCTCCCTTCGGGATACTCTGTTATTGTGCTGCCATTTTATCAGAAAAATGGGCTCATGGCAAGCAATGTTAAGCTACCGTTTCGGCATTGTTACCGTTTCATTACAAAATGCCTGAAAGGGTTACAAAACAGTCACAACTATTGATATAGGGCTGACGATTGTGTTAAAATACACGCGGAATCAGCGGGTCAACGGCTGGTTCATTAAATGGAAAGGACATCTATCTGACATGCGAAATTCAACCAAGAGGATAGCTGCGCTGCTGCTGACGCTCGTTCTGCTGCTGACCTGCTTCACTTGGCCCGCTTACGCGGCGAAAACTTATAAGGGTACAGTAACAAAAGACAGGATCTTCTTCCGCTCCGACGCCTCCACTTCCGCCGGCTATATCGGCCGTGTGAACAAGGGCGACAAGGTCGAAGTCATTGCGATCAAAGGCGACTTCTATAAGGTCAAGTTCAATGGCAAGACGGGCTATGTCATGTGCAAGTTCGTCAACCTCGCCAGCAGCGCGGTCAAAGCGCTGAAGAAGGCTGCCGCGGCCGATGCGCCGAAGAAGACAGCCACCCCCAAGCCGACGGCGACTCCCAAGAAAACCACGACGCAGCAATCGTCTTACAAAACCCAGAATCTCAAGTGGTACAACACTGGCAAAAACCTGTTCAAGCGCGATTCGACCTTCACGATCAAGGACGTCAAAACGGGCAAAAAATGGGAGTGCAAGGTGCTGTACGGTTCCAGCCATCTGGATGCGGAACCCCTGACCAAGGCGGACACGAATAAAATGAAATCCGCTTATGGCGGCTCCTTCAACTACAAACGCCGCCCGGTGCTGGTCCTGTACAAAGGCAAGGTCTATGCCGGGAGCCTGTACGGCGTGCCGCACGGCGAGCAAACCATCACCAACAACGCCTATAACGGCCAGTTCTGTATCCACTTTACCGGCAGTAAAACGCACGGCAGCAACAAGGTGGACGCGGATCACCAGGACGCCATCCAAAAGGCGCTGCAGGCGAGCTGGTAATCATTACCGCCTATGCGTCGGCACATTTGGTTGGCAACATACAAACGGATAGCATTGCTGCTCCTGTGCGCGTTGACTGTCGCGCTGGCAGCCGGCTGTGCGGAAAAACCGGCGAACGCCCCTACGGCGACGCCGGCTGCCCGGCAGACGGCAGACCCACGCGTGACGGGCGACGCGCATGTGCTGCAGGAAAAGCTTCTGGCCGGCGCCTCGGAGGCGCTCCTTTTTGAGGTGCGCGCACTCAGCGAGTACAGCAACGCTTCGTCCGCGCGCATTCCCGATCAGCTGGTCAACCAGTTCCTGGACGCGCTGACGGACGACAAGGCCTGGACGCATGAACAGGGACACTATACGCTGACGGTGACATCCGGCGGCGATTTTGTATATGAAAAGCCATATTCCAAGCTGATTCACGGCAGCTCGACGGACGTGTATACCATTGAGAACGACGAAGGCATGGTCGAGGAGATCGTGGACAACACGCTCTACGACCCCTTTACCTGGGTCATGTCCGGCGAAGGCGGCGGTGAATTCGCTTATATGACCGTCTACGACCTGCGCGAGGATGCGGGCGGCGGAACGGTGGAGACGGTTTCCCGTTTCAACGGCGCGATTTCCGGCTGGGCGCACGACGACTTTGAGACTGCCGGCGGACGGTACCGCTTCGTGGATCTGCAGCTGAGCCCCGACGAAGAGGGCGTCATCGAAGCGCCGTACCAGTGGATCCTGTGCATCGGCGATATCGGCAAGGACAGCGTGAGAATCGAAGAATTCAGCCTGAAAACCGATGAATTGAAACTTCCGATCGAGGGCTTTAGCCTCTCCGAGACGGCGGAAGCGCTGACCGGCCGCGCGGAACAGTTTGGTAAACGCCGCTCCCTGCTGACGATGAGCGGCGGGAATATCAACTATACAGAATACAATTGAGAAAGGTAGAACAGTGATGATCAGCCTCAACAACGGATGGGAGTTTGTGACCGAGTGGTCGGACGAATTTGCCGCAGGCAAGGGCATGGCCGAAACAGTCCGCCTGCCGCATACGGTACGGGAGATCCCGCAGCATTATGCGGACGAGATGAGTTATCAGATGGTTTCCGGCTACCGTTACCGCCTCACGCTGCCTGAGGAAGCGCGGGAAAACCGGGTGTTCGTGCGGTTTGACGGCGCTGCGCATATCGCGACCGTTTTCCTGAACGGCCAGGAACTGCTGACCCACTCCTGCGGTTACACCGCCTTTTCGGTCGAGCTGACAGGACTCATCCAGCCCGGTGAGGAGAGCTGGCTCGCGGTGCGCCTGGATTCCACTGAGAATCCCGCGGTCCCGCCATTCGGCTTCGTGATCGATTATCTGACATACGGCGGCCTCTATCGGCCCTGCTGGCTTGACATCCGCCCGCAGACGCTGATCGAGGATATTTTTGTGTCCACGCCGACCGAGCACACTGCCGCTGTCGTCCTGACGCTGAGCGAACCGGACGGTGAAGAAGGGGACATCCCCGCGACGCGCCTCCGCCTGCTCGACGGCGACTGCTGCGTCCTCGAGGAGAGCGGCAGGCAGCTCGATTATACGATCACCCTGCCTTCTGCGAAGACGTGGTCCCTGGAGACGCCGAACCTGTACACGCTGGAAGCGGCGCTGCTGGACGAAAACGGCGAAGCGACGGACGTGAAATCGGTGCAGTTCGGATTCCGGGTCGCCGAGTTCCGCGCGGACGGCTTCTATCTGAACGGGGAAAAGACCTTCCTGCGCGGCCTGAACCGGCACCAGTGCTATCCTTACATCGGCTATGCCGCTCCGGACAGCCTTCAGGTGGAGGACGCGCGCATCCTTAAGGAAGAGCTGGGGGTCACGGCGGTCCGCACTTCCCACTATCCCCAGAGCCAGGCTTTTATTGACGCCTGCGATCGGCTGGGCCTGCTGGTCTTCACGGAAATGCCGGGCTGGCAGCACATCGGCGATACCAGCTGGAAGGCTCAGGCAGTGGAGAACGTGCGCGAAATGGTACGCCAGTACCGCAACCATCCCAGCGTGGTCCTGTGGGGCGTCCGCATCAACGAAAGCCTGGATGACGACGAGTTCTACCGTGAAACCAACATGGTGGCCCATGCCCTGGACAAGACACGTCCGACCAGCGGCGTCCGCTATCTGGAAAAGAGCAGCCTGCTGGAAGACGTATACGCGTTTAACGATTTTTCTTTCGCCGGTCAGGGCGCGGGCGTGAAGCCCAAGGAAAAGGTGACGCCCGATACCACGAAAGCTTTCCTGGTATCTGAGCACAATGGCCATATGTTCCCCACCAAGCCCTATGACACCTGGCAGCGCCGCCAGGAGCACGCCATGCGTCACGCGCGGGTGCAGAACGACGCGGCGGCCAGCGGGGTGCACGCGGGGTGCTTCGGCTGGTGCATGTTCGACTATCCCACCCACCGGGACTTCGGCTCCGGCGACCGGGTCTGCTACCATGGCGTCATGGACGCTTTCCGCAACCCGAAACTGGCCACGGCGCTGTACGCCAGCCAGCAGGATGTTACACCGGTGCTGGAGATCGGCTCGACCATGGATATCGGCGATTATCCGGCCAGCGATATGGGCGATGTCTGGATCTTCACCAACGCGGACGAGGTGCGTCTGTACAAGAACGACGTCTATGTGACTTCTTTGAAGAATTCGCCTTATACGGGGCTGCCGCACGGGCCGCTCCTGATGGACGATATCATCGGCGAACTACTGGTAAGCCAGGAGGGCTATCCGGAGAAGGTGGCTGACCTGCTTCGCCCCTGCCTGCTGTCAGCGGCCAAGTACGGCCTGGATCACCTGCCGCCGGCGGACAAGTTGCGCTACGGCCTGCTGGTTTCCCGTTATGATTTCAAGGAAGAAGATGCCCGCCGCCTGTTCGACAAGTATGTCCGGAACTGGGGCAGCGCAGCGATCAGCTGGCGCTTCGACGCGGTGAAAGACGGCGAGGTGGTCCTGAGCAGGACCGCCTGCCCCAGTACCCGTCTGCACCTGGAGGCGCAGGTATCTTCGTACACACTCACGGAAGGCGATACCTACGATATGGCGATGGTGCGCCTGCGCATCCTGGACGAAAACGGCCAGGCCGCGCCCTATGCGCAGCTGCCGCTACACCTGCATGTGTCCGGGGCGGCTGAGCTGGTAGGCCCCACCGTAGTGACTGCCGAGGGCGGCATGACCGGCTGCTATCTGCGCACAGTGGGGCAGAGCGGCAGCGCTGTGCTGACCGTGATCGGTGAGCGCATGGCGCCTCTGGAACTGAAGTTTGACATCCGTGTAAAGGATGAACCCCAAGCGGAATAAGGAGGATATGAGCATGGAACGGAAGAATGCCTGGCTGAATTACAACGAAAAGCAGAACGAGGCGGTAGAAGCTGC
This sequence comes from Clostridia bacterium, assembly GCA_017430225.1. Classification (GTDB taxonomy): domain Bacteria; phylum Bacillota; class Clostridia; order Christensenellales; family Aristaeellaceae; genus UBA4246. The sequence goes on from JAFRNK010000101.1 coordinate 12,123, forward strand.
CGCGACGGCATACAAGGCTTTCCTGGACCACGGCAAGACCGAGCGCGAGTGTGTGTGCGAGGCTGTGGAAATGGTCAAAGAAGCCGGATACAGGAGCCTGCGGGAAGCGATCCGCAAAGGCGAACCGCTGAAGCCCGGCGATAAACTGTACGACACCCAGATGCAGAAAGCGCTGCTCCTCTTCCACATCGGTGAAAAGCCCCTCGAAGAGGGTATGAACATTCTGGGCGCGCATATCGACAGCCCGCGCATCGACATCAAGCAGAACCCGCTGTATGAGAACACGGATATCGCTTATGCGGATACCCATTATTACGGCGGCATCAAGAAATACCAGTGGGTTGCCCGTCCCCTCGCCCTGCACGGCGTCGTGGCGAAAAAGGACGGCACCGTCCTGAACATCGTCATCGGTGAGGACGAGAGCGATCCTGTCGTCGGCATCTCCGACCTGCTTATTCACCTGAGCCAGGAACAGATGACCAAGAAAGCCAGCGAGGTGATTACCGGGGAAGGCCTGGATATCATCCTGGCCGGGAAACCGCTCGAAGGCGAGGAAAAGGACGCGGTCAAGGCGCAGCTGGTCAAGATCCTGAACGACAAGTACGATATCGAGGAAGAAGACTTCCTGAGCGCTGAGATCGAAGCGGTTCCCGCTGAGAAAGCGCGCGATTTCGGACTGGATCGCAGCATGATCCTGGGCTATGGCCACGACGACCGCGTCTGCGCCTATGCGGAGATCCAGGCGATGCTCTCGCTGCCTGAAGTGCCGGAATACACAGCCTGCTGCATCCTGACCGATAAGGAAGAGATCGGTTCCGTCGGCGCTACGGGCATGGAAGCCAAGTTCTTCGAGAACGCCGTATTCGAGCTGATCCAGCTTTGCGGCGGGAAAGCCTGCCTGGGGGTGCGCCGTGCGCTGGCGAACAGCCGTATGCTGTCCTGCGACGTGAGCGCCGGTTTCGACCCGATGTTCGCGGACGCTTTCGAAAAGAAAAACGCCGCGATGCTCGGCAGGGGCGTCTGCTACAACAAGTTCACCGGCGCCCGCGGCAAGTCCGGCTCCAACGATGCGAACGCTGAATTTATCGGCCGCGTGCGTGCCTGCATGGACGACGCGCAGGTTGCCTGGCAGACTGCCGAACTGGGCAGGGTCGATCTGGGCGGCGGCGGAACGATTGCCTATATCTGCGCGCTCTACGGCATGGAAGTAATTGATTCCGGCGTGGCGGTGCTCAACATGCATGCCCCGCAGGAAATCATCAGCAAAGCCGATCTGTATGAGGCGATCCGAGCTTATACGGCGTTTGTCACGAACATGGGTCCGAGAAGCGACGAGATGTGACAGCCGACAGCGACTGAACGTGGCTTCCCGCGGCCGCTTCCGGACACCTGATGGGTCTGAGACGACAAGCCGGCCGCCTGTAAGCATATACTGCCTGCCGCACGGGGCAAGACCGTGCGGGATTCGTCAGATATCATGAACATGAATTTGAACGGAGGAACACAAAAAATGAAAAGATCAAATGTAAAGAACCGTACTTTCAAACTGGTGCTGCTCGCGATGCTGATCGCGATCCTAGTCGTGCTGGGCTATGTGAATATCCCGATGCCCGTAGGATTGTCGATCACCTTCAATATGATTCCCGTGGCGATCGCGGCGAGCGCGCTTGGGCAGCCCGGCAGCGCGATCGTGGGCGGCGCGTTCGGAATGATCAGCTTCCTGCAGTGCTTCAATATATTCGGTTCCAGCCCGATGGGGGTGGCCCTTGTTGGCTTCAGCCCCTTCCTGATGTTCGTGCAGCGTTTCGTGTCCCGGCTTCTGGTGGGTATTCTGACTGCGCTGATCTATAAGGGCCTCAGGCGGGTCAATACACCGCTGCGCTGCGGTATCACGGGCTTTTGCGCTGCCTGCCTGAATACGCTGTTCTTCATGTCGCTGCTCGTGCTTCTGTTCGGACAGACGGAATATATGCAGAACGCGATGGCTGGCAGGGGCATCTTTGCTTATCTGGTCGCCTCGATCGGCATCAACGCTACTGTTGAAATGCTGGTTGCGGCGTTAGTGACGAGCGCTGTGGGTACGGCGCTGATCAAAGCCAAACTCGTATAAAAGGGGAGAAACCGCCATGATCCTGACCATGGATATCGGCAATACCAACATCAAGATCGGCCTGTTCGACGGCACAAATCTCGCGCAGTACTGGCGCCTGGCCTCCAAACGCACCTATACTTCGGACGAACTGGGCGTGCTGGTCAGCACTCTCTTCCACAGCCGCAACGTGGATATGGGCGAAGTCAAGGGCATCATGCTGTCCAGCGTCGTCCCGACCATCAATTATACGGTTGAGCACATGTGCCGGGATTATTTCAATGTGGAGCCGGCGTTTGTGGCGCCCGGCATCAAGACAGGAATCGACATCAAGTACGAGAATCCCCGTGAATTGGGCAGCGACCGTATCTGCAATGCTGTCGCGACTTACGCTGAGTACGGCGGGAACAGCATCTATATCGATTTTGGCACGGCGACCACTTTCGGCGTGCTGGATGAAGGCGGTGCCTTCCTGGGCGGCTGCATCTGTCCCGGACTGCGCCTGGCCAGCGACGCGCTGGTCAGCGGTACGGCCAAACTGCCGCATTTCGAACTGGTGCATCCGGAGCATGTGATCGGCAAGAACACCATCGCCAACATGCAGTCGGGCATTTTCTACGGCTATGTCGGGCAGGTCAATTACCTGATCCGCCGAATGCGCGCCGAAATGGGCTGCCCGGACGCGAAGGTCATCGCAACCGGCGGCTTTGCCAAACTGATCGCTGACGAGTCGAAGATGATCACCTGTTTTGACGGCCTGCTGACGCTGAAAGGCCTGCTGGCCATCTACAACAAGAATTTCGGAGGAAACGCTGAATGAAGACCATGTACATCGGTCTGCTGGGCTGCGGAAATATCGGCAGCGGCGTCGCGAAACTGCTCGGGGAAATGGCCGGGACGATCCGGGAAAGTTATCAGATCGAACCGGTGATCAAATCGATCCTGGTGCGCGACCTGACCAAACAGCGCCCTGAATATGTCGATCCGTCACTGCTGACTGTGGACAAGGACAAGGTGCTCCGGGATCCGGAGATCAAATATGTCGTCGAATGCCTGGGCGGCGAGCATCCCTCCGCGGACTGGATGTGCGAAGCGCTGCGTGCCGGCAAGCACGTGGTCACGGCCAATAAAATGGCGCTGGCTCTGCACTGGCGCGAACTGCACGAAGCATCCGAAGCCGGACACGCGACCCTGTATTACGAGGCGGCGGTAGGCGGAGCGATGCCGATCATCAAGATCCTGCATGATTCCCTCCAGGCCAACCGGATCGACCGTCTGACGGCCATCATCAACGGCACGACCAACTATCTGCTGACCCGCATGACGGACGAAGGGCTCGATTATCAGGACGTGCTCAAGGACGCGCAGGCGCTCGGCCTCGCAGAGCCGGATCCCACCGCGGACGTGGAGGGCGAGGACGCGATGTACAAACTCTCCATCCTTGCGTCCCTGGCTTTCCATCGTCATCTTCCGGTCAGCGCGATCGAGCGTGAAGGCATGACGCATGTCGCGCAGGAAGACATCCGCAACGCGCACGAGCTGGGATACCGCATCAAGCTCCTGGCGCACGCGACGCATACGGAAGAGGGGATGGACGCTTACGTATCCCCGATGCTCGTCCCTGAGAACCACCCGCTGAGCAGCGTGAAAGGCGCTTTCAACGCTGTATTCCTGCACGGCCATGCCTGCGGGGATATGATGATTTACGGCCGCGGAGCCGGGAGCGCGCCGACTGCCGGCGCGATGATGAGCGACCTCATCAACGTGATCCTGGAGACGGCCAATGACCATGCTTCGCAGGTACAGGCCCGGGAAAACGATGGCTGTGTGCCGATGATCAGCGACCGTACCAGCGCTTTCTACATCCGTCTTTCCGCACAGGACGCGACCGGCGTGCTGGCGCACGTAGCCGCTTCCCTTTCGAGCCACCAGATCGGCGTCAAGGCGCTGCTGCAGCCTGTCGAGCGAGCGCTTGAAGGCGCTCAGATCACCATCTTGACGCATCCGGCGAGCGAAAAGAATGTCCGTGCGGCGATCGATGCCTTCGACAAGCGTCTGGTCAAAGTCATGAACGTCCTGCGCGTCGAGGCGGGCGAATTATGAAACAGCCCAACCGCTTCTCGTTCGGCAGCATTCTGTTCGTGATTCTGACAGCCCTGGTGTTCGTCGGGCTGCTGATCCTGCTGCCGCGGATGATCAGTTTCTGATGGGGGAGACCGTATCCCGGTAAAGCGGATAAATCATCATGCAGCATAACACATATTATTTGTAGACAGAAAAAAACAGCCGCAGGCTTTTGCCTGCGGCTGCAGTGTTATCAGCTGAGAGGATTATTCCTCGGTGCGGGTAACGGAACCGGCGCCAACGGTGTGGCCGCCTTCGCGGATAGCGAAGCGGAGACCCTTTTCGATGGCGATCGGGGTGATCAGTTCGACTTCCATTTCGACGTTGTCGCCCGGCATGA
>JAFRNK010000102.1 GCA_017430225.1 Clostridia bacterium
ACAGGAGTTGACTATGTCTGGTATCAAACCCCTGGTAGCCGTCGTCGGACGCCCGAACGTCGGCAAATCCACCTTATTCAACCGCATCGTCGGCCAGCGTATCGCCATCGTCGAAGACGTGCCCGGCGTCACCCGCGACCGTATTTACGCGGACGCGGAATGGCTCAACCACGAGTTTACCCTCATCGATACCGGCGGTATCGACCCCAAGAGCGAGGACGTGCTGCTGAACCAGATGCGCAAGCAGGCAGAAATCGCCATGGACCTGGCACAGGTGATCTGCTTCCTGGTCGACGGAAAAACCGGCGTCACGCCCGACGATATGGAAATCGCCAACCTGCTGCGCCGCACCGGCAAGCCAGTGGTGCTGGCGGTCAACAAGATCGACAGCGTCAAGCAGGCGGACAGCATTTACGAGTTCTATCAGCTCGGCCTGGGCGACCCGCATCCCGTGTCCGCCGCCAACATGATGGGCTTGGGCGACCTGCTGGACGAGCTGGTAAAGCATTTCCCGGCAGCTGAGCCCGCAGACGGCGAAGCCGATGAACTCCATGTGATCCAGATCGCCGTGGTCGGCCGCCCCAACGTGGGCAAAAGCTCCCTGGTCAACCGCCTGCTCGGACAGGAGCGGACCATGGTCAGCGACATCCCCGGCACCACGCGCGACGCCATCGACACCTCACTGGTCACACCGGAAGGCAAGGCCTTCAACATCATCGACACAGCGGGCATGCGCAAGAAGAAATCGATTGAAGACGCCTCGCTGGAGCGTTACTCCGTCCTGCGCTCCATCGCCGCCATCCGCCGCTGCGACGTGGCACTGCTCCTGCTGGACGCCAAGGACGGCGTGACCGAACAGGACGCGCGCATCGCGGGCATGATCCACGACGAAGGCAAGGCCGCCGTCGTGATCATGAACAAGTGGGACAGCATCGAGAAGGACACGAACACCCTGGAGCAGAAGCGCAAGGAGATCCTGAACGACCTCAAATTCATGGATTACGCACCGGTCCTGTTCATCAGCGCGCTTACAGGTCAGCGCGTGCACACCGTGCTCGACATGGCAGAGAAGGTCTGGGGCCAGACCAGCCGCCGCGTGACCACCGGCACCCTGAACGATGTGCTGGCCGACGCGCAGCTGACCATGCAGCCCCCCGCCGTGAACGGACGCCGCCTCAAGATTTATTACGGCACGCAGCAGGGCACCTGCCCCCCGCACTTCGTCCTGTTCGTCAATCACGAAGACCTCATGCACTTCTCTTACCAGCGCTACCTGGAAAACCAGCTGCGCAAGGCGTTCGGCTTTGAAGGAACACCGCTCAGGTTTACCCTGCGCGAAAAGAATCGGGAGGACGTACGATGATACTGCGTTATATCGGCTGCGCCGTGATCGCCTACCTGCTGGGCAGCATCTCCTCGGGCATCCTGCTGACAAAAAACAGCGGGCACGACATCCGCAAGGAAGGCAGCGGGAACACCGGCGCGAGCAACGCGCTGCGCGTCTTCGGCCTTCGCACGGGCCTAGCCACTTTCATCTGCGACGTCCTGAAGGCCGCGATCTCCGTACTGATCGGCAAAGCCCTCGCGGTTGAAAACGGCGGCATGCTCGCCGGCCTGTTCGTCATCATCGGCCACAACTGGCCCCTCTTCTTCGGCTTCAAGGGCGGCAAGGGCATCGCCTGCTCCTGCGCGGTCGTGCTGCTGAACTTCCCCATCCCCGGCCTGATCGCCATTCTGATCTGCATCGCGGCCATCGCGCTGACGCGCTACATTTCCCTGGGCTCTATGCTGCTTCTGACCAGCTACGCGATCATCATCTGCGCGACGAAACCTTTCTGGCCCCACGGCGTCTGGGCCATCGTCCTCGCCGTCATGGCCATCGCCCGGCACCACGCCAACATCAAGCGGCTCATCAACGGTACGGAGAACAAGCTGAGCTTCAAGAAAAAAGCGTAAATCATAAGGGAATAATAAAACGCCCGGATCGTTCCGAGCGTTTTTTAATGCAAAAATATGTGCTTCAGGTTATTTGCCTTTCTTCACATCCCTGTAGAGAAGGTAAGCGTAGAATACACTGAGCGCATACCCGACAAAACCGACCATCCTGAAGATGATGGTCACGGCGTCACCGCTGCCCGTGATCGTCGGGGCCGTGCACAGCAGGCTGGAGCCGATCAGGAGGGCAATGACGATGAGTACCCGGATCAGGTAGCTCACGAGGCGGTTGACCGTGGTGAGGGTCTTTTCTTCGAAGCAGAAGTCGGTGCGGACCTTGATCTGGCCCTTTTCCAGCATGTCGAGTGACTCGGCTGTCTTGACCGAAGAATCCGTGACACCCTGGAAGAGCTGCAGCAGCTTCATGGCGATCTCCGGGTTCATCTTCTCGGGATTCTCGAGATCAAGCTTGAAGTCCACGCAGATATTCACCTTGTCGGTGAAGAAGTTCAGGATATTGACGTTCGGGCTGAGGGTCTTGATCGTTCCTTCGATCGCGATGATGCCACCCTGGCCTTTCTTGACGAACTTGTCCAGGATCTTCTCGATCAGGGCAAAGTCGCGCGCGACCGTATCGACGATCCCGGGACGGCGCACTTTGACAGCCACCACCGTGCCGTCGTGCAGCGTCGCCTTATGCACCTGTGCGATGGAGGCGGAACCCAGCGGCTTGTCGTCAAAGGACGCGTAAAGCTCGTCCACCGGCTTACCAAGGTACTTCTCGATCTGCGCATGGACAGTCTCCATGTCCATGGGCGCTACCTTCGAACGAAGCTTCACGAGCGCTTCACAGTATTCATGCGGAATATAGTCGGCCTGCTGCGAAGCGATCTGGCCGATTTTGACAAAGGTCGGTCCCAGGTCCTGAAGGATGCTTGTCACAATCTCGGGCGTAATGCCGTCGTCATAATCGTACTTTTTCAGGACACCGAGGATCTCCCTGAGCCTTCCGTTGGTATCCGGCTCGGCCTTCTTGGCTTCCCTGCGTTGCTTGATCAGAGCAGTTATGAATCCTGACATGATTATCGACCTCCATATATTTTATGACCGGTTTTGAATATTATAGTTTCCCTGAAATTACAAGCCGATATCTGCCTTTTCACAGAGGCAGACAATCAAAAAGCCTTCATCCATGGATGCACGGATGAAGACTCTCATGATTGGTTTTTGCGTTTATTCGGCTGGCTCCAGGTATTCCGCGAGGATGAAGCCTTCCAGACCGTGGTAAGTGCAGGCGATGAAGCCTTTCTCGTCCCCGGCGCCCGGATAGGCGAGCACCAGCGCGCCAAGGGGGACTTTCGCCAGGCGTTTGGAGGACGCCGAGCGTTTTTCGCGCAGGGAGACGTATTCCTTGCAGTTGGCGACCCGCATGTTCGGCCCCTGCTTTCTGTACAGGGTCACACCGTTCCAGCCGTAGATATCCTCAAACGGAGTCGTACCGCTGGAAGAGGGCATCTCAAGGATCATTGCCGTGATGTCGGTGTCGTTCTCCACCCAGCCCTCGGCATAAAGGTGGTACACGCACTCCACGCCGTAATCGCTTCCGCCATACAGCGGATTGTTGGTAGACGTGAAGCGAAGCGTCAGCTTGTCCGTCATTCCCGTTTCGGGATCCATTTCCGTGACGAGCTCGGACGTCCAGGTGCCCTCATAGGTGTAGTCATATTGGCCTTCGTTCATGGTGCAGTGCAGGCTCATCTGCCCGTTTTCCCCGAGCGTCAGGACCAGGTTCGTATCCACCATCTCCTGGTCGGTCAGCTCTACGCCGTCATCACAGGTCCATTGGCCGGGCAGCATTGCCAACAGTTCCGCGTCGTCAGCCGCGGCCGTCATCCCACAGGCCTGCACCACAAGCGCCAGCACAAGCAAAAGCATCAAAGCACGCGCTTTCCAGATTCCTTTTCCTGTCATCACGGTGATTCCCCCTTCAAACAAAACTGCTTACCTATCAGCGATTCCGTACGGCCGATGGGCCGTGATTAGCCTTCTATCTCATATTATAGCATATAAAGGCGTTCATGCAAGACGGTTTTTGGGTGGAAGATGTAAAAGATCAGTGAGGAGGCAAGCTGCTATCAAAGCAGGGAGCAATATCCCGCAAAAAACGCCGCAGGTTTCCCCGCGGCGTTTTCACATCCCAGAATGACCGGAATTTATTTCACAACTTTGACGAGATCCCGGTAGACGAAGCCGGTCTTGCCATTGTAGCGGACCTTGTACCAGACACCCGTCCTGCCGATAATCTTCATGACCCTGCCGTTTTTGACCGTCAGGATGCGGTCGTAGTTCGTGCCGGGGCCCTTGCGCATGTAGACATTCTTCTGCGCGACGGCGTTGCCGCTGGCGGATTCCTTGGCCTTCACGACGCCGGAGGAAGTCTTGGTCAGGAAATTCTTGCTCATCCAGCCCTTGGTGCCGTCCTTGGTCCGGACATAGTACCAGCCCCTGGAATACTTGAGCACTGTCACGACCGTGCCCTTCTTATAGCGGGCTTTGACGTTGTAGGCCTCGTTGGGGCCGGTGCGCATGCGCAGCATATTGGTATTCGTGACCTTCATCAGCGTTTCGGCCGTCGCGGAAACCGGAACCATCGCCGCGAACAGCGTTACCAACAGCAGCAGCGCCACGATTGAACGAATGCGTTTCATCAGATGTCATCCTCCTTCAGTACGCTTGTTTCTCATAAAATGATATCATAACAGCACAAAAAAGCCAATGAAGGAAATATAACAAAGCTTTTACATTTCCGTAACAGACACGTCTGCTTCGAGTAATCGGCGTATATACTCCGTTTATAGGGACCGGAAAAAAGCCGTGATCCGCTCCGCCAGGACACGGTGCCCTTCGTCGTTGGGATGAAGCCCGTCAGGCACATACCTCTCCCGGATCACGGGCACGTTGGGCTGGAGCCCGGAAGCGGCGTACAGATCCAGTACAGGCAGGGAATAGTACTCCGCCACCTGCCGGATCGCGCGCACGTAATCGATCAGGAGCCCTGAGGGCACCGTCTTCTGCCCGCTCCCGTAGCGGCTCTCCTCAAAACAGCAGTGCAGCGTCGTGAGGATGACGATCTTCGCTGCCGGATACCTTTCGATCAGGCCGGTATAGAGCAGGTGCAGGGCACCGTAAAAGGTATAGGGCGTCCGGTCATCCATAAAACCGAGCGGCGCGTCGCCATGACCGAAGTCGTTGACGCCGCCGAACACGGCCACGATATCGGCGTCCGGGTCCATATCGGCGTAGCGGTCCACGAAGTCGAGGTCGTGCCTCGGTTTCTCCGAGGGCTGCTTCTGCCGGGCGATCCGTGTGCCTCCGATGCCGTAATTGCGGCACACCGCGCCATAGTCACGGGCAATGCGCGCGGCAAAGCAGTTTTCCGGGTCCGCGCAGCCGTGTCCTTCCGTGATGCTGTCGCCCAGGAAATTGATCTTTTTGTTTCTGATATCCATGCCTGCTCCTTTCTGAACCGCTCAGCCGATTGATTCGATCTCAAATGCCCTCCAGGGCACATCGACGGGCTTCTTTTCGACAATGATCCCGTAGATGTGCCTGAGCAGCGGGAAATCTTCCGCTTTCAATATGCCCTGGTCGATCTTCTTCTGCACCGCACGGGCGGAGCGCGTTGCAATCACGATGGACTCCAGTGTGACGCCTCTCAGTTCGTCCATCGCTTCGTCAAAGGATAGACCGCGGCCGAGCAACGTGCCGATCTTGCGCGTACGGCCGCCGTACACGGTCACGTACAGGTCGCCGATGCCCAGCATCAGGCTCTCCTCGCGAGCGCCTATGTATTCGAGCAGGCGCTTCATTTCCTTGCTGGCCTGCCCGAACAGCGCGGCCTGGGAATTGAAGTGCAGCGCGCCGATCCTGCCGTCGCGTTTTTCAGCCAGGCCGACCGCCAGCGTGACGCCGAGCGCGTACGCGTTCTTCATGGCGACCGCGGCCTCAACGCCGACCACGTCATTGGAAATACTGATATGGTAGTAGCTGGTTTCAAACAGGGATTTGATCCATCGCAGCAGCTCGATGTCCTTACCGCAGAAAGCGACTTCCGTATCGTCCAGGTCCGCCAGCTCGTAGCTGGTGCAGGGGCCGCCCACGGCGTTCAGTTTGACCCCCCTGCAGCCGGACTGCTTTTCGAACAGTTCGGGATAGACGTGCAGATTGCCCTCCTCGTCGTCCATCATGCCCTTCGTCACGGTCAGGACCGGCAACGACGGATCGATCACTTTCAGGACGTTCTCACAGAACCAGTCTACACCAAAGGAGCTGACGCCGCCGACCAGCAGATCAGCCCCCTGGAGCGCCTCCCCCATTTCTTCGAACTGGTAGTACTTATAGCTGTCGGGCAGCTTGCGCTTCATGGTCAGGTGCCAGCCGGTTTCCCTCGCATGGTCGATGATCTCACGGTCGAGCGGCGTACCGACCATACGCACCTCGTGCCCGTTGTGAGCCGCGGGAATGCCGATAGCGCTGCCCATCATGCCTGAGCCGACGATAGTGATGATGCTCATGGATATTCGTCTCCTCTCCTGCAAATGACTGCCAGCCGCGCAGTCCGTAAAACATGGCGCAGCGTCCGGAAACTG
>JAFRNK010000103.1 GCA_017430225.1 Clostridia bacterium
ATGAAACATTCAGCGATCATCGGTGCTTCTGTCCATGACGCTTTCACCACAGTAAGCCCGGACGAAGTTATCTCATCCGCCTCAAACTGATTGTTCTGTATCGTCTTCATGCAGGTTTTGTATAAATCAGAAGACATGAAATTTAGCACTGCTACTTTCTTTTCATGCAGGCTTTGGTAAAGATGTCCACACTTATTCACGCTGCATAGAATTACGTAATACCCGCCTCCATGATTCGCACTCGTAAACCCTGCCCATGACTGCATTGTAGCATTAGGCTGTCCGTTAGGTTTATATGTTGTGACAAGAAACATAGGTGTCGGTATTCCCATAATGAATTCTTTCCAATTAAACCCGAAGTTTTTTGCGAATTCTCCGTACGTCCCCCTCATGGATTCAGGCATTTCTTTGTATTGGTACTTCATCTTTTTCCTTCCCTCCGCGCTAAAGCATATAAGAATCAACTTCAATTATCTGTCAATTCAATAACAGCATTTAATTAGTCACAACCCGGCTCGAGTGAGTTTCACGACTGATTCTACGTGTCCCGTCCAGCAGAACATGTCGACAGGCTGGACCTGTTCGACATGGTAACCGGATGCAGCCAAGCAGCGTAGGTCGCGGGCAAGGGTGGCAGGATTGCAGGATACATATACGATCCTGTTGGGAGAAGCGGCGGCGATAGCGTCAAGGACAGCCTGATCCGCGCCTTTTCGGGGAGGATCGAGCAGGACGACGTCAGGCTTCAGACCGTCTTGTACCAATTCGGGCAAAACCGTTTCGGCGGCTCCGCAAATAAAGTCGGCGTTTTCGATGCCGTTGCGCAGAGCATTTTCCCGGGCGTCTTCGATGGCCTGGGGTACGATCTCGATGCCGGTTACACGGCCGGTTTTCTGCGCGGCAAGCAGGGAAATGGTGCCGGCACCGCAATATATGTCTGCCACGTTATCCTCGGGAGTGAGCTGGGCGAATCGGATGGCAGTCTCGTACAGGCGCTCCGTCTGGACTGGATTGATCTGGAAGAAGGAAAGCGGGGACAGGCGGTAACTGAGCCCGCAGAGAGTGTCCGTCAGGCGCGGCTCGCCGGCCAATACCTGATAGCTGTCACCCAGGATGACATTATCTCCCCGGGTGTTCACCGTCTGGCAGACGGATATGACGCCGGGAACTTCCATAAGGGCTTTGCAGAGCACGTCGGCATGCGGCAGGGAAGCTTCACTGGCCGCGATCGTGACCATGCTCTGGCCGTTTCGGTTAGTGCGTATGATGATATGCCGGACCAGGCCGGATCTGGCTGTTTCGTCGTAGGCGGGTATGCTGAAAGCCTGCATCCATTCAAGCACCGTGTGCACAGCCTGATCCGCCGGAGGCATGGATAAGGGGCACGTGTCCACGGGCGTTAGGTCGTGGCTGCGCGGCCGGTAGTATCCGGCACGGGGAACGCCGTCCTTCACAGCGACGGGCATGGCTGTTTTATTACGGTAATGATAAGGATCGTTCATGCCGATGGGCAGGGGAACGTCGATGTCGATGCCGCCTACGCGCCGGAGCACGTCCTGAACCGCCTGTTGCTTGGCCTGGAGTGTCAGCTCATAACTCATATGCATGCCGGAACACCCGCCGCATTTCGCGTAGCAGGGGCAAGCTGGCGTCCGCCGGGCCGGGCTTTCTGTGAGCAGCCTTTCGACGCGGCCGAAGGCATAGCGCTTTTCCGCCTTGACGATGCGGATCTCTGCGGTTTCTTCCGGCAACAGACCCGGCACGAAGACGGTCTGCCCATCGACATGCGCTATGCAGTTCATCTGTCCGTCGAGCCGTTCTCCGGTGACAGTACAAATCTGATTCTTTCTGACCATGTCTTTTCCCGTTATTCGGTAATGATGCGCGCTTCCAGATAGTAGCGCTTTTCATGCGCTTCACCCATGGAAAAGCATTTGCGGGGCAGGGGGCCGTTCTGCCGGACCGCAGGGAACAGCGTATGCTTGTCGATTGCGGGGAGCAGGATGCCCACAGCGTTCTCATCACGGACGAGCCCGCGTACGGCGTCTTCGCCGTGGATATAGTCGATATGGAAATGAGCCTGATCGAGCAGTTTCTGGACCGTTCCGACCGGCAGCTCGTGCAGGGGCTTGCCGATGCGCAGCGGATAATCGCCCTTGGCATGTACCAGCACAAAATCAGGGCGTTCGGTGTCCAGGACGGGCTCACAGAGCTTCAGGGCGTCAAGCACCTGAGACGCCGACACGTCAAAAACAGCACGGTGAATCGGCTCGAATACGAGCGCCGGATCATGGAGATTGATCAGTTCTGCCATCGCGAAGCGAGCGGGATGGCATGAGCGTGCCTTTTCGTCCAGTTTATCCCGGATGGAAAGCCAGTGTGCTCTTGCTGTCGCGAGGGAATGGTTCCCGTCGCCGACCGCGAAGGAAAGGCCTTCAGCGTGTGCTTCAAGCGTGTGCACAGCCTCAAAGAACCGGCTCAGCAGGGCCTCATCTGTCACAGACCAGCCTGTCAGGTGACCGCCCCCGCCACTGAGTTCAAGGTCGTACAGCAAAGGAAGCTGATTATTGGCCGCAGCCAGGGGTTCGATCAGCGTGGCCTGGGGGTCATCAGCGAGCAGGAGAATATGGGAGAGCTCCAGCGGTGCCCCCGCACGCACGGCCAGGCGCGGGGGAATGCGTTCGGTGATCGTTCCTTCCGTGGGGCGGATCAAGGACTGGCTGTCAGGTGAAAAATCGTAGCGCTCAAGGTCGACGGTGACCAGAAGCCCCCAGCGGTCGCCGGTCGCGATGGACCGGCGGATCAGCACCAGCCCTTCGACGGTATTGGAGAGGATACCGCGGTCCAGATAATCGCGCATCGTTGCCTGAATCGCAGGCACGCGCTCTTTCGCTTCGTTCAGCCAGCATTCGGGCAGGATCAGCCGGAGAGCAGACGGCGCATCCGCGATTTCGTTGCTGCGCTCGAGCCAGTACTCCGGCTGCGAGGTGTACTGATCACACGCGACCACTGGCCAG
>JAFRNK010000104.1 GCA_017430225.1 Clostridia bacterium
GAAATGATCAATTCCGACTTCCTGAACGGCTACACCAACAAGAAGGATTCCATCGCCCGGGTTTTGGAGGAAATCGAAAAGAAGGGCATCGGCAGGGCCGGCGTCCAGTACAAGATGAAGGACTGGGCCTTCAACCGCCAGCGCTACTGGGGCGAGCCCATTCCCCTTATTCACTGCCCCAAGTGCGGCGTGGTGGCCGTGCCCTATGAAGAGCTGCCCCTGCGCCTGCCGGAAATCGACGATTTCCAGCCCGGCACCGACGGCAAATCCCCCCTGGCCCGCATTGACAGCTTCGTCAACTGCACCTGCCCCAAATGCGGCGGGGCGGCCCAGCGGGAAACCGACACCATGCCCCAGTGGGCCGGCAGCAGCTGGTATTTCCTGCGCTACTGCGACCCGCACAACGACCAGGCCTTCGCCAGCCAGGAAGAGCTGAAATACTGGCTGCCCGTGGACTGGTACAACGGCGGCATGGAGCACGTCACCCGCCATCTGCTCTATTCCCGCTTCTGGCACCGCTTCCTCTACGACATCGGCGAAGTGCCCACCCCCGAACCCTACGCCAAGCGCACCGCCCAGGGCATGATTTTGGGCAGCGACGGCGAAAAGATGAGCAAGAGCCGGGGCAACGTGGTGAACCCCGACGAGATCATCGCCGAGATCGGCGCGGATGCTTTCCGCATGTATGAAATGTTCATGGGCGCTTTCGATCAGGCCATTCCGTGGAGCACCAACGGCGCCCGCGGCTGCCGCAAATTCCTGGACCGCGTCTGGCGCTTGCAGGATATGCTGGCCCCCGCTGATTGCCCCGACGTTTTCAGCGAGGACATGAGGGTGTCCATGCACCAGACCATCAAGAAGGTGACGGAAGACTTTGAAAAGATGAAGTTCAACACCGCCATCGCCCAAATGATGACCCTGGTGAACGAAATCTATCAGAAGGGCAGCATCACCCCCGGCGAATACAAGGCGCTGCTGCTGCTGCTCTCCCCCGTTTCCCCCCACATCTGCGAGGAAATCTGGCAGGATCAGGGCTACGGCGACCCCATCTACACCCAGCCCTGGCCGAAATACGACGAAAAGTATCTGGTGCGGGACGAAGTGGAAATCGCCGTGCAGCTCAACGGCAAGGTGAAGGGCAAGCTCATGGTGCCCGTCACCATGACCCGCGAGGAAGCCCAGGCCACCCTGCCCGACAGCGACGAAGTCAAGCGGTTGATCGGCGACAAGCAGATCGTCAAGTGCATCTACGTGCCCGGACGGCTGCTGAACCTGGTGGTCAAATAAGTATATGAGAGCAAATGCCGGGACGGTTCGCCGCCCCGGTTTTTATCTTGATAATTCGATTGTGATCGCGTATAATAAAGGTGAAAAGGAGGGGCCGCAATGTGTACGCAGAATCAGGCAAAAGATATATTGCGCGAAGTGTATCAGCAATGCAGCGCCCGGTTTCCCTGCGCCGTTCAGGACGCTTATTTGTACGGCTCCTATGCCCGGGGGGATTTCCACGCCGAATCGGACGTGGACATTCTGCTCACGGTTGATTCGGACGATGTTTCGTCCCTTCGGAAGATTGCCGCCGCGGTATCCAGCGATTTGAGCCTGAAACACGACGTCACGGTTTCCATTTCCCTGAAGCCCGCCGCGCAGTTCCGCCGCTACAGCCAATCGCTGCCTTTTTACCGGGACGTGCTCAGGGAGGGGATTCGCTATGCCAGCTGACGAGCGGAAAGCGCTGTCACAAGCCCGATATGACCATGCGCTGGAATGTTTGGAAGCGGCGCGCAATCTGCTGGCGGATGAACATATCAAAAGCGCGGCGAACCGGGCCTACTACGCCGTTTTTCACGCCATGCGCTCCGTTCTCGCTTATGATGATATCGACATGAAGCATCACAGCGGGATCATCAGTTCTTTTCGCAGACTGTATATCAAGACGGGCGCGTTTGACGTTCGGCTGTCCATGATTATTTCCGAACTGTATGACCTGAGAACCGGCAGCGATTATGATGATTTTTTCGTCGTCAGCGGCGCGGAGGTGGCCGAACAGACCGAAAACGCAGAATACTTTCTGAAAGAAATAAAACGATTTCTGGAACAGAAATAGCAGGCTGACGTTCAGGAGCTGTCTCGCAAATGAGACAGCCCCTGAAGCATTTTTTGGGGGAACGCCGGAAGCCGTTCACCGCATGCCCTTCATGCAGCTTCCCGCTGATGTCGAAAGACTCGCAGAATACCTGATACCGGTTCATCTGTTCGTCGGAAAGCTGATACTTCTCTCTGACGGCGTTTTCCGCGATCCCAACGGCGTCGTTATGTTGGATTTCATCCACGTCGGGGATGCCATAGGCGTAATACAGGGTCATTCCGGCAGATCACCGTTTGTCGGATTGACAAAGGTATCCTCCGCCTCGTTGTGCGGCTTTGTCCGATCCGATCTCTGCTGCCATACGCGTTCTTCCGGCGTTAATGAATCCGGATTCTGGATGTCAACCTGAAATGTTACGGTTTCCATCGGACCGGGAGCATCC
>JAFRNK010000105.1 GCA_017430225.1 Clostridia bacterium
GACGATCCAGATTCCCCGGTTCAAGGTGGTGCCGGTATTCGACGTGAGCCAGACGGAAGGCGCGCCGCTGCCTACCATGGTCCATGATCTGCATGACAGCGTGGAGCATTACGACGCTTTCTATGAAGCCGTCCTGCGTTCCTCGCCCGTGCCCATCGACATGGAACCGATCTCCCCGGAGAAGGGAGATGGATATTTCAGCCTGACGGATAACCGTATCGTTCTCAGGGAGGGCATGAGCGAATCGCAGACCATCTGCGCCGCCATTCACGAAATGACCCATGCCAAGCTGCATAACACCGACGCCCTGGCAGCTTTCCAGGCGGAAAACCCGGAACACAAGCCCAAGGATCGGGCGACCCAGGAGGTCGAGGCCGAAAGCGTTTCCTATGCCGTATGCCAGTATTACGGCATTGAAACAGCCGACAATTCCTTTGGTTATATCGCCAGCTGGAGCAAGGGCCGGGAATTGAAGGAACTGAAATCCTCCCTGGAAACCATCAGCCATACCGCCAATGCCATCATATCGGAAATCGACAGGAACCTGGCTGAAATCATGGCGGAACGGGGCTTGCAGCCGCTGACCCAGGAAATCCCCGGCGAGCAGCCGCCCTTTGACGCGCAGCCGGAAATCACTTCCGGTCAGGAAGCACGGGAGATCACCAGCGCGTCCGTCATTCCGTCCGATCAGCTGATGCCGGATTGCGGCGTCGCGCTTACCATGCAGGACTTATGGGACTATGGGTATCAGGAGAACGACCTGCTGCCATTGACCAAAGAAAAAGCCTATGCGCTGTTCGACGAGGATATGGCGATCTACGCCCTCTATGAAAACGGCAGCGCGGACATGGTGATCGACCACGGGGAGATCACGGCGCATCCGGGGTACTTCGGCATCGAGCGTGACGATTGGAAGCAGAGCCGGGATTACCGGGACACGCTGGCTCGCCACGACGCGGAAACCGCCCAGCTGGAGCAGGCGTTCCTTTCCCGCACGGATGAACCCGCCGTCATGATCTACCAGCATCGGGATCAGGAGAACCGAAGCGCCCTGCAATTCCTTTCCATGGACGAATTGCAGAAAACCGGGCAGGCGGTGGATCGCGGCAACTATGAGCCGATCTATGCCATGACCCTTCTTCCTTCCGGGAAAAACCGGGACGCCGTGCTGGAAAGCGTGTTTGAACAATTCAACCAGAACAGGCCGGAGGATTTCAGGGGACACAGCCTGTCCGTCAGCGATGTGGTCGCGCTCAAAATGAACGGCGCGGTCACTTTTCATTATGTGGACAGCGTGGGCTTCCGGCAGATCGACGGATTTCTGCCGGACAATCCCCTGAAAAACGCTGAAATGGCGATGGAGGACGATTACGGGATGATCGACGGGATCATCAACAACGGCAAGAATCCCGCCCTGGAGGAACAGAAAGAGCAGATGGTCGCCAAGCAGCCGCCCCTGCCGTTCCGGGAACAGCTCAAACGCGCCCAGGAACGGCATCAGGCGCAGCAGCCCAAGCGTCCCCATCCGGCCCATGACCGAAAGAAGGATATGGCGCTGTAATACAAACGGAGGTAAATATGCCAACTTTCACACAGGAAGAAATCAACCTGATCTTCATTTACAATGGCGGTGTGCGCGAATGGCTGATCGGCGATCTGAAAAACATGGTTTCCTGGCTGTCCGATGATGAAACGGAGCTGCGGGATCTGGCCGATGGGGTCATTGATAAGCTGTCCGCCATGACCGATCATGAATTTGCGGGCATCAGCAAAACGCTGGTGCCCGACTTTATGAAGGAATGATAAGCAAATCCGGCAGGGGCGTTTTGCTCCTGCCGGTCAAGGGCTTATGCGTTTATTTCGTTTTCCAGCTGCCGCACAGCATCCATCACAGCTTCAAATGAAGGAATATCGCCGAAAAGCATCCCCTTCATGGATTCATAATCGCTCTCCAGCGCGGGCAGGCGGTAATCGGGAGGCGTCAATCGCAGCGTTCCCGGCTTTGCATCGGGATACTGCGCCCAGGATCGCGGATAAAACTTCATTTTGAAATCGACGACCTTCCGGAGAAGATCGGGCTGGTTGAGCGCCGTTTCCTTCACGCTGCTATGCGCCATTCGGTACAGATCGTAATAGTGCCTGGAATAGCGAAGCGGCATATCCAGCCGTTCCGGGCGGTTGGCCTCCTGATGCAGAATGGTCGCTTTCTCCCAGAAGGTTCTTTCCGGCGTAACGGTCAGAACGGATGTGCCCGGCTGCTCGAATACCTGCGGATAATAGTCTGCTGCATAAGGTGCTATGACCGCCTGTTTCGCGGGCGTCCAAGCCGCCAGCGCCCCGATTTCCAGACGAATGACCTGCAATGTGGAGGGATAGCTGAAAATGCGCGGATAGGCGAAAATCACCGTTTGCGGATCACGATCCTCTATGGTGATTTGCGCTTCCCGCCCGATCTCCTCGGACAGCGCATCCTTGACAGCGGGCAAAAAGGTCTGCGCCAGGAATACTTCGGCTCTGCGATTCGCTTCTTTGTTGAAAGCGTCCTGCTTCGTATTGGATCGCGCTTCCCACGGCTCCATCAGGCCGTAGCCAAGCACACGCCAATCCAGGATCAAGTCAATATCTTCCGAAAAACGCTCAATAACATGGTATGCTTTGGATAAACTTGTTCCACCTTTAAACACAAAAGCATCATTATATTCACAATCATTAAAAAGATGATCTAACATAAAGCATACCCAAAAATCCTTTTCCACAATGGCGTCGCTCAAGCCCATTTTATCCGCGGTATTTCTGAACAGGTCGCTCCGATCCTGATCGGGGAGCTGAACAATCTTTCTCACGCTGTGCCTCCTGTGCAAATCTTTCGGATCACGTCC
>JAFRNK010000106.1 GCA_017430225.1 Clostridia bacterium
GCATTTTTGCTCTCGCAGGGCAAGCTCTGCTTCGCAAAAATGCTCCTCGCACCGCACATGTCGCTGCTGCGGATTATACTTGGAGGGGCTGCGGCCCCTCCAAACCTCCCAAGTTTTCCTATTGCCTAATACTCTCCCTTGCACAATCTCTCTGAGAAAACAATACACCTGTAAAAAAGAGGATGCTGCAGATGATCTTCTGCAAACATCCCTCTTTTTATCTGCGCAGGCGTAAATCAGCAGATAAGCCGGTACTGTTTCGTCCCGGAGAATACCCGCAATTATACTCCGCGGGGTTCGTCATTCGTCGCCGCGCGGAAGGTCCAGACCAGCAGCAGGTAGCAGACCGTCTTGGGCAGCATCAGCATTCCGAGCATGGGCACCAGGCTCGCGCCAACCGCCACCGGCAGGTAGAAGAGGAAGGAGAGCGTAATGTATAGCCAGACAAAGCGAAAATGCTTCGTTTCGTTCCTTGTGCCGTAGTAGAGCGCGACCACCAGGCAGCCCAGCGCGGTGAAGGGGATATTGCGCAGAATGCCCCAGAGGACACCGCCCTCATTGGTCAGCCAGCCGTTCTGCGGGAAGAGGCAGATGATCACGCGCAGGGCAGTCAGCGCCCACACAAAACAGGTCAGCCGCTTGTCTTCCGTCTTCTTGTAATAGCCGATCCAGATGTAGTAAACCAGCACGTAGAACAGCGTCATCGTGATGGACGTGACCAGTTTGCCGATCCCCAGCGCAGCGCTGAAATCCGCTTCGATAAAATAGTTGAGCACGCGCGGCACCAGGTGGAAGGCGTCGCCGATGCCCAGCACCAGCGCGGACGTGCCCATCAGGCGCTCGGTTTTGTTGCGGGCCTTTTTCAGGATCTGGCATCCCCACAGGATGACCAGTACCAGATACAGGATGTCAAATGTCGATTCGCCGTACTTCATACAGGCGTCCTCCTCAAAAATAGTAACTTTTATTTCTTCTCTGCGCCAGCCGGATCTCCTGCACGTCCGGAAAATTATTGCTTTTGCAAATATAAGGGACGCTGTACAGATTGCAGAAGCCCTCACCCGTCTCGCCGGAGGCGTGACGGGTGAGGGCTTTCAACAATGTGAGCAGAACCGTTTATTATTCCCTCACGGGAACGAAGGTGTACCCATTTGCCTCGGCGAAATTCCTTGCCAGCTCTGTCGTGCCGGAAATGTATCGCACGCTGCTGCCGGCGAAGGGATTGCCGGAGATGGAGATGACGGAAGCGGGGATCAGCACGGCTTCAGTGGCGATGCCGGAGAAGGCCTCAGATTCGATGGTCGTCAGAGCAGCAGGGAGGATGAAGGTCGGGGCGGGGATGCCGGTGATGATCGCGGTGTTTTTATCCACATCGAGGATATACCCGTCTGCCGTGTATCTGTCTTTCTCCGCGGCACTGCCGTCCTTCGTGCCCAGCCAGGCGGCGATCAGGTGCTGAGCGCCGGAGATGTCCAGGGAGGTCAGGTCCGTGCTGTAGCAATACAGCTGCCCCAGCCGAGGCTTCCCGGCCAGGGTCAGGCTGGTCAGGGGATTATGATCACATTCCAGTCTCTCCAGTACCGGAAGGCTACTCACATCCAGCGCCTGCAGGCTGTTGTTATAGATATAAAGTTCCCGCAGCGATGTAAGTCCCTCCAGCCTGATTTCCGTCAGGCCGTTGTTGCACACATCCACTACTGTCAATTTTGTATTTGACCGCAGATCAATGCTTGTCAGGCTTTCAGCGTCAGCAATGCAGAGCGTCTCGAGTTCTGTAAAGAATTCGATGCCCTGTACCGTCTGGAAACCATGGTCCTCGAAAGTGATATCCTTCACCGCTGCGATTTCTTCCGCTGACAGCCAACCGCTGTCATTATTGTCAAAATTGTCTGCGATCAGATTCCTGAATTCAGCATCCGGGAAGTGTACCGCGTCGATCTTGACGCTGCCGGGGATGATAAGCTCTGTGCTGGCATCCACGCGAAGGCGGAGTATGAGTTCAAGCTTATTATCCACATATTGATACTGCACATAATCCGCTGTTGACGTTTTGGTGCCGTACTGAACCGCGTTCAGCAGCTGCGTGCAGCCACGCAGATCCAGTGCAGCAAGGTTTGTGCCGTAGCAGTTGAGGATTTCCAGCTGCGACTGACCGCTCAGATTCAGCAGAGTCAACGGATTATTCTGGCAATCGAGAAACTTCAATGCCTGTCCGCTCAGATCCAGCACGGTCAGCTGGTTGTCCTTGCAGTTCAGCGTTTCCAGCATCTGCTGACTCACATCCAACCCAGTCAGCTGGTTTCCGGCGCAGTTGAGGTAATACAGATCCGGGAGCGCTTCCAGAGAGAGTGAAGTGATCGCGTTATCCTGGCATTCCAGGTATACAAGCTTTGTATTAGCGCTGAGATCCAGTTCAGTCAGGCTGTTGTCCTCACACTTCAGCTCTTCCAGTTCAGTAAAGTATTCAATACCGGCCAGTGTTTCGGCATTGATCGCGCCACAGTATATGGTCAGTACATTGGCAATCTCCTCATCGGTGAGCCAGCTACTATAGTCAGCGTCAGTGTTTGTACTGACATACCCGCGGAATTCGGCATCCGGGAAGTTCGCTTCGTCGATGCGCAGCTCTTCGGGGGTCATGTGGATCACGCCGGCATTGATCAGGGCATCATTGCCGGTGCCAAGGCTGATGGCCTTCCACTGGGCGGAGGTGCCGCCGAAACAGACTTCGCTGCTGCTGTACAATAGGCTGTCGCAGCCGGAGAATGCGTTGCTGCCGATACTGGTGACCGACGCAGGAATATAAATGTAGTCCAGCACACCGCAGTTCATGAAGGTGTTGCCAAGGATCGCGGTGAGCTGATCGGGCAGCCAGACTTTTTCAAGATTTCCGCAGTCCTGGAAAACGCCGATTCCCATGCTTCTAATGCTGTCCGGCAGATGGAGGATCTCCAGATAATTGCAGTTCTGGAAGGTATATGCGAGGATGCTTGTGACACTGTCCGGCAGGGTGAAATCCTGCAGCCGGGTGCAGTCCGAGAAGGACCAGTTGCCTATGATCGTCACCGTGTCGGCGATATCAATGGTACGCAGGTTCGATAGATGACTGAAGGCGTACCTGCCGATGCTGGTCACGCCGTCTTCGATGCGAAGGGATGTGATCACATCTTTGTAATCCGCGTACCACGGAGTAGCGGTATAGGTGGAATAATCAGGGATGGCAGTTTCCTCTCCGTCACCCATGAGGGAATCGTCGAACCAGATGCGCAGCAGGCCCTCGTCATTCACGCTCCAGGACAGGTCACCGGTCAGCTGTTCTTCATGGGGCGCGGTATGCAGGGTGGCGTTGAGCAGCGGGGCGTTATGGCCGAGGATCTCAATGCTGTCCCAATCGTTCGTCGTGCTGTCGTAATAGATATCGGTCAGTCCGGTGCAGTCGTTGAATGCCCCGTCCTGCACAGTGGTCAGGCTTTCGGACAGATAGACCTTCTTCACTCCGGTGCAGTCGCAGAAAGCGTCTTCCCAGAGGGTGTCGATGTCCACCCGGAGCTCTGTGATATACTGCGCCACATCGACCCAGGGCGGCGTCACATGCACGGTGCTACCGCCGGAGCCGTAGATCCAGAGGCTGCCGTCACGGCCGATCAACTCGTAATACACGTCGGTCGTGCCCAGCCTGCCGGAGCGGTGGAGATAGGAAATGCTGGCATTCAACAGTTTCGTGTTGCCGCCAATGTCAACAGCGTCCCACTGGGTTTTGAAGCCGTTGTAGTTAACGTTTCGGAGGGATGAGCAATTGAGCACTGCGCTGGCACCGACTGAGACAACAGAGGTTGGCACGGTGATCGTATTGAGATTAGTGCAATCGAAGAATGCTTGTTTGCCGATATAGGTAACACCGTCCCCGAGAACGACTTTGGTGATAGCGGTTCTGATCCCATACCACGGCGGCATGTTGCCGCCGCTATAGTCATACATTGCTCCAGTGCCGGTGATAGTCAGGACACCGTTGATTAAAGTCGCAGTCAGATCATTGCCGCATTTACCTGTCAGATTCTTCGTTATAATGAAGGGTGTGCTGTCCTTGTAATCGGTATTATAGTACGCACGGATTACCAGTTCCTCATTATTGATCACATCTTCATAAGTGAGGACATGGCTCATGGAAGCAGACAAGCCGGATGTAATCGTTTTTTGGGCATGGAAAGTGTCATTTTCTAAATGGCCATAAGCAACCTTGGTTGGGATAAAATCTGTTTTCCATTCAACAGTATATCCATGATCTAATGTAACTTCGCCGCCCTGGGGCTGATTAAGAAACTCGGCTTTCTTTGTGATAGTGAAAGTTGCACTATCCTTATATCCGCCTTTGTAGTAAGCACGAATGATCAGATCGGTATCGCACATGACATTAGCATAATCAATATCAAACGACATGGCTTCTGACAATCTTGTTGTTGAGGACTGCTTTTTATAAAATGTGCCATTTTTTATATATCCGTAGACAACTTCTGTTGGTTTGAAATTCGTTTCCCAGGAAACCGTATAGGGATTCCCAAATATTACTTCACCGCTTACTGGTTGAGAAATGAACTCAACAGTCGTTGTGACATCAAATACATTGCTCGTAATACACGCGTTTTCTGAGTAATATGCCCGCAGCTGCCAACTGCTTTCGCTTACTACTTTATCAATCGTGATGTCATAGCGTCCGTTTTCAGGACGGGCGCCTGCCATCATTTCAGCATACGTATAAGGCGGAACTGTGTCTACATAGTGCCATATTCCAGATTCTATATAGCCTAATTCAACTTTATTCGGTTGAAAATTCGTCGTCCAGAAAATTGTATGCGGCTGATCCGGTGAACATTCACCGCCAGTCGGCTGGCCGATAAACTTGGGTTCTGAGGTGCCGTGTATCGTGAATCCGTAACTGCTGATGTAGTCTTCACCTTTGAAATCCGTGTAGAAAGCATGGATCGCATAAGCGCTCAAATTATCCACGGGCAGTTCAACCGAAACATAGCCGGGGCTCAACTCACAAACGACCGGATGCACAGTTCTGCGAGCTACGACGTCATACCCAACAGTTGTGATTTCATATCTGGAAGGATTGAAATTCAACCGCCAACTTACAGTGCCAGTCAAATTATGTTCGATGAGGTCAGTCGGCTGAACGATAAACTTGCGCGGAGTATGGTCTATTCTGAAGGTTTCTGTTATACATTCGTTGTCTCCGTCTCCATAATAGGCAACAAGATCCACATACTCACCATAATAATATGGGATTCCAAAAGAAGTGGCGGTGCCGGGGAGCGTAATCATCTTTTCGATTACAGTCACCGGCGAATCATGTGTCCATACTTCTATTCTTGTCGGAGTAAAGTTTTCGCTTCTGAACTTTATCTCCTTTGTTTGGTCGGGGTCAAGCGAGAGCGTGAGGACACCGAACTCACTAACGGGCATATCGTAGATCTCGAAGGTGTATTTCACACCATTCACGTAGTCGTATTCTGCCCCCGCCGTCCCGCACCAGACCACCACGGTCAGCACCGCCAGGGCCATCACGATCCACAGTTTCCGTTTCATTTTTTCTCCCCCTTTATCCCCAAAACACAAAATGACGCGGAAACTCCGCGTCAAAAAAAACCTTGACGAACGTTAAGGGCCGGACGATCCGGGCAGGCTGGACAGAGCATCGCTGAAGCGCCATCGGTCAGGCTCCTTTCCGTCATGTCAGTACCGGCAAATAAAGAACCGTATTAAGTATAACACGTCCAGGACCCTTTGTCCAACAATTTTCCTGATTTGATCAGCAAAAAAACAAGCGGGAGGGTCACTCCCGCTTTGATTCCACAGCGCCCCGCACCTCGTTCAGGCTCACGCCGTTCTTTTCGGCGATAGCTGCAAGGTCTTCATACTCCGCCTTGCGCCGGCTCACGCCCATGCCGGAGGCCGTCTTGATCCGGACGGGACCGTAGGGGGTCTGCGCGGTTTCCATGCCGCGTTCCAGCACGTAGCGGCTCATGTCCATCCGGCGGATGCCGAGGGTGGTGGTGTGTTTCATCATCAAAGCTGCCAGTCGGTCCGCGTCCTCCGGCAGGCAGATCACGCTCAGCAGCACACCGGGGCGTGATTTTTTCATGCCAATGGGCTGAGTATACACGTCGCGCGCGCCTGCCTTGAACAGCTGCTCCATGGCAAAGCCGAGCTCTTCGCCGGTCATGTCGTCCAGGTTGCACTCGAGCCGCGCGATCTCCTCACGGCTGCCGCCGCTTTCGCCCAGGAAAGCGCGCACGCAGTTGGCGCGCTCGAAATCCTTTTTGCCCATCCCGTAGCCGATCGCGTCCACCATCATGACCGGACGGTCGCCGAAAGCATCGGCGAAGTGCCTGAGCAGCGCCGCGCCGGTGGGGGTGCAGAGTTCGCCCTGGACCTGCCCGCCGTAGGTGGGAATCCCTTTCAGGATGTACGCTGTCGCAGGCGCGGGCACCGGCAGGACGCCGTGCATGCAGCGCACATAGCCGCTGCCCACGTGAACGGGCGACGCGACGACCCTGTCCGCGCCGATCTGTTCCATCAGCAGGCAGACGCCCACGACGTCGGCCACGGCGTCCATGGTGCCGACCTCGTGGAAATGGATCTCGTTGACCGGCCGTCCGTGCGCCGCGCTTTCCGCCTCCGCGATCAGCGCGTACACAGCCTTCGCGTCCGCTTTGACTTTATCAGATACATCGAGCCCGTCGATCAGCGCTTCGATGTCCGTGACAGAAGCGTGATGATGGTGGTAATGCTCATGGTCTTCCCCGTGATCATGGTCATGATCATGATGGTGATGATCGTGATGGTGTTCATGGTCATGGTGATCGTCATGATCGTGATGATGGTCATGCTCATGGTCGTGATGGTGCTCATGGACGTCTTCGGATTCCTCTTCCTCGCCGTCCACTGTGATCTTCATGTGGGTGCCCGTGATGCCGCATTTGACCGAGCGTTCCGTTTCCACGTGCACGCCGGGCAGGCCGAGGGAATTCATCCGGTCGACGAATGCCTGCCTGTCGTCAACAAGCTCAAGCAGCGCCGCGGCGAGCATATCGCCCGCGGCGCCCATGCCGCATTCCAGATAGAGCGTTTTCATGATCGTTTCCTTTGCAGCTCAGTCGTTGTTCATGGACAGTCCGGCTTTTTCCAAGGCGATCACCAACACGGGGATCAGCACCAGGTGCAGGATGATGCCGGGAATCGCGCTGGTCACCGCGCCGGCGATGAACGCGGCCCAGGTAAAGGCGCCGCCGCTGAGACCGGCCAGGATCAGGCGTACAATGCCCCAGACCACGCGGCCGGCGATCATCGCGATCACCAGGGTCGTATAGAGCATGGGAACCGTCTTCGGCAGCTTCCGCCGCAGCCAGCCGGACACGCAGCCGTAGACCGCCAGCTCAAACGCCATGGCGACCGCGCCGGGGAACATGGGCGGCATGCCGAACAGCACAGAGCGCAGCAGCGGGGCGATAAACCCGACCGCCAGGCCCCAAGGCCAGCCGCACAGGAAACCGCACAGCAGCACCGGGATGTGCATGGGGCTGAGCATCGACCCGATCTGCGGGATCTGGCCCGTCAGGAACGGCAGCACCAAGGCCAGCGCCAGGAACAGCGCGGCGTAAACCATACGGCGTACATTCTTCTCACTCATTTTGCGATCAGCAGACATAATCAATCTCCTTCTTAAAAAATCATCACGTTCGGGAGCCCTTCCGAAGCTCCATGGGGATGGGCAGCGCTTTCGACATAAAAAAGATGCCGCAGCCGCCCTCAGACAGCATTGGCACCTTCATGATACCGCATACATAATGGACCTTCGTGCAAATCGCCTGCTTCCGCAGGCATGATGTCGGCTTCTGCCGACTGGAGGATGTTACCATGAAACCGGCGGTTTGTCAAGATTGCCGCAGACCGCGGCAATATATTGAAGCATCCGGTCTAAAAAAATGTTTTAAATTTGCATGCTGTCAAGAAAAAACGGTTGACAACTGGAAAAAATGATGATATTATGTCAAAGTTGCCTGTTTTGCAGGCGTTGTTTGAGTGCGCGGTCACCGTGCCTCAGGCAAAAAACCCTTCGACTATATATTCCCGAGGGTTGCGGGTATGTTATAGGAGGAGATTCCCCGGTCAGGGGACTCCGATAAATTACTGGAGGTGCTCTCATGCCCACGATCAATCAATTGATCCGCAAGGGAAGGGAAAAAGTGGTCAACAAGTCGACCGCTCCTATCCTGCAGGGGTGTCCGCAGAAGCGCGGCGTCTGCCTGAGCGTCAAAACGACGACGCCCAAGAAGCCGAATTCCGCTCTGCGCAAAATCGCGAGAATCCGTCTGACGAACCAGATTGAAGGTACCTGCTACATTCCGGGTATCGGCCACAATCTGCAGGAGCACAGCGTGGTGCTCATTCGCGGCGGCCGTGTTCGCGATCTGCCTGGCGTCCGCTACCACATCATTCGCGGCGCTCTGGACACTGCTGGTGTTGCGAAGCGCAATCAGGGTCGTTCGCTCTACGGCGCAAAACGTCCCAAGAAGTAATGGCGGTATTTCGTCAGTAACTTCGATACGAACCGCTGTCAGGACGGTCTGAACAGGCTCCCCTTTTTCTGGAACGGGAAAAGCGGGCAGTGGGTCTGTCAACGTACTCGTCCGGCACCGTACAAATCCGGAGCGGCGTGATGCTGACGCGCTGTGGACGGTCGGCGAAGGAAGCTGAACGAAAATGATCGCCCCATTTTAAGGAGGGAAACTATGCCCCGTCGTGGATTTATCCCGAAGCGCGAGGTACTGCCCGATCCTATGTATGGGACCGTGGTGGTCACAAAGCTGATTAACCAGATCATGCTTGACGGTAAGCGCGGCACGGCCCAGCAGGTCTGCTACGACGCTTTCGATATGATCAAGCAGAAGACCGATAAAGACCCCAACGAAGTCTTCCAGGCGGCTCTCAACAACGTGATGCCCCAGCTGGAAGTCAAAGCCCGCCGCGTCGGCGGCGCCACCTATCAGGTTCCTATGGAAATCCGTCCGGAACGCCGCCAGACCCTCGGTCTGCGCTGGATCGTGGACTTCTCCCGCACCCGCGGTGAAAAGACCATGTCCGAACGTCTTGCCGCTGAACTGATGGATGCCGCCAACAACACCGGCAACGCGGTCAAGCGCAAGGAAGAAATGCACCGCATGGCCGAAGCCAACAAGGCTTTCGCGCACTATCGCTGGTAATTTCTTTCACGCAGAACTCAGGTAACTGCCTGAAGGAGTATTAGGAAAGTTTATGCCCAGGAGTCATCCGTTAGAAAAAGTACGCAACATTGGCATCATGGCCCACATCGACGCCGGTAAGACCACCACCTCCGAACGCATCCTGTTCTACACGGGCCGCACGCACAAGCTCGGCGAAGTGCACGACGGCGCGGCGACCATGGACTGGATGGAAGAGGAGCAGGAGCGCGGCATCACGATTACGTCCGCCGCCACCACCTGCGAGTGGAAGGGAGTCCGCATCAACCTGATCGACACTCCCGGCCACGTGGATTTCACCGTGGAAGTCGAGCGTTCCCTGCGCGTGCTGGACGGCGCTGTGGCCGTGTTCTGCGCCAAAGGCGGCGTAGAGCCCCAGAGCGAGACCGTCTGGCGTCAGGCGACCAAGTACCACGTACCGCGCATCGCGTACGTCAATAAGATGGATATCATGGGCGCCAACTTCAGCCGGGCCATCGAAATGATGAACACCCGCCTGAACGCCCGCGCGATCCCGATCCAGCTGCCCATCGGCAAGGAAGCCACTTTCCGCGGCATCATTGACTTGGTCAAGATGAAGTCGGAAGTCTACTACGACGATGAAGGCAAGGATGTCCGTGAAGAAGAGATTCCGGCGGACATGCTCGAGGAAGCGAAGGCAGCCCGCGAAGCGATGATCGAAGCCGCGGCGGAAGACAACGACGAGCTGATGGAGAAGTTCTTCTCCGGCGAGGAGTTGACCACCGAGGAGATCATGCAATCCCTGCGTGACCAGACCATCGCCTGCAAGCTGACCCCCGTCCTCTGCGGATCGTCCTACCGCAACAAGGGCGTGCAAATGCTCCTGGATGCGATCATCGCCTACCTGCCCAGCCCGCTGGACATTCCCGCGGTCGAAGGCAAGGACCCCCGCAACGACCAGACCGTCACCCGCGAAGCGAGCGACGACGCTCCCTTCTCCGCGCTGGCGTTCAAGATCGCGGTGGATCCCTTTGTAGGCAAGCTGGCGTTCTTCCGCGTCTATTCCGGGAAACTGGAAGCGGGCGGATACGCCTATAACATCAACAAGCACAAGCGCGAGCGCTTTGGCCGCATCCTGCGGATGCACGCCAATCACCGCGAAGACATCGACTGCGTCTACGCAGGCGAGATCGCCGCGGCCGTGGGCTTCAAGGATACGACCACCGGTGATACCCTGTGCGACGAGAAGCATCCGATCGTGCTTGAGAACATGATCTTCCCCGACCCGGTTATCCAGGTCGCCATTGAGCCCAAGACCAAGGCCGGTCAGGACAAGATGGCGCTGGCGCTTCAGCGCCTGGCGGAAGAAGATCCGACCTTCAAGACCTACACCGATCAGGAGACGGGCCAGACGATCATCGCCGGCATGGGCGAACTGCATCTGGAAATCATCGTCGATCGCATGATGCGCGAGTTCCGCGTGGAAGCGACCGTCGGCCGTCCTCAGGTCGCGTACAAGGAAACGATCCGCAAAAAGGCCACCGCGGAAGGGCGCTTCGTGCGCCAGACCGGCGGCCACGG
The DNA here is from genome assembly GCA_017430225.1 of Clostridia bacterium. Lineage (GTDB taxonomy): Bacteria > Bacillota > Clostridia > Christensenellales > Aristaeellaceae > UBA4246. The sequence continues at coordinate 10,827 of JAFRNK010000106.1, forward strand.
CCAGTACGGCCACTGCGTGATCGAGCTTGAGCCCCTCGAACCCGGTCAGGGCTATCAGTTTGAGAACGCCATCGTTGGCGGCGTGATTCCGAAGGAATTCATCGCCCCGATCGACGCGGGCATCCAGGAAGCGGCGAAATCCGGTGCGCTGGGCGGCTTCGAAGTCGTAGACTTCAAGGCGCGCGTCATCGACGGCAGCTACCACGATGTCGACTCTTCTGAAATGGCTTTCAAGATCGCCGGTTCCATGGCGTTCAAGGAGTGCCTGCCCAAGTGCCAGGAGATCCTGCTTGAGCCGACCATGAAGGTCGAGGTTGTCATCCCCGAACAGTATCTGGGCGACGTCGTCGGCGACCTGAACAGCCGCCGCGGCAGGATCGAGTCCTTCGAAGCGAACATGGGCGACCAGACCGTGCACTGCTACGTGCCGCTGAGCGAGATGTTCGGCTACGCGACGGACCTGCGCTCCCGCACCCAGGGCCGCGGACTCTTCTCGATGCAGTTCGATCACTATGAACAAGTCCCTGCCAATGTGGCCGAAAAGGTCGTTGGCAAGAAGTTTTAAATCTTTCCGGGCCCGCCGTACGAACGGCTCGCCCACATACTTAGGAGGAACGATACTCATGGCCAAGCAACATTTTGAGCGCACGAAGCCCCATGTCAACATCGGCACAATCGGTCACGTTGACCACGGCAAGACGACCCTGACCGCCGCCATCACGATGGTACTGGCCAAGGCGGGTCAGGCCCAGGCGATGAAGTACGACGAAA
>JAFRNK010000107.1 GCA_017430225.1 Clostridia bacterium
GCGCCCAGACGGATGTGCAGGCGGAAATTGAAACCGGTCTCGAAAATGTTGTCGCCCAGCAGGCCGTATTCCTCAGCCTGATGGATCGCGGTGCGCAGGCGCTGCACGGCGATGGGGTATTCGGCGCGGACGTAGATATAGCCCTCGGAAGCGCCGATGGCATAGCCGGCGATGGTCATGGCTTCGATGACGCTGTGCGGGTCGCCTTCCAGGATGGAGCGGTCCATGAACGCGCCGGGGTCGCCCTCATCAGCGTTGCAGGCCACGTATTTCTGCTGGCCCAGGCTGCCGTCGCCATAAGCGAACTTCCACTTGAGGCCGGTGGGGAAACCGCCGCCGCCGCGGCCGCGCAGGCCGGAGGCCAGGACTTCTTCGATGACCTGCATACGGGTCATCTGCGTCAGGGCCTTTTCCAGGGCGCGATAGCCGTCGAAAGCGATGTATTCGTCGATGTTCTCAGGATCGATGACGCCGCAGTTGCGCAGGGCGACACGGGTCTGGTCCTTGTAGAAGTTGATGTCTTCCAGCGATTTATTGGCGCTCTGTTCGTGGGTAGCGTGGTCGGTGTAGACCAGATGCTCCACCTTGCGGCCCTTCAGCAGGTGCTCGGTGACGATCTCGTCCACGTTCTCCACCTTCACGCGGCTGTAGAACGTGCCCTCGGGGTAGACGATGACCACGGGGCCGGCTTCGCAGAGGCCGAAGCAGCCGGTGCGGATGACCTTGACTTCCTTGTCGAGGCCGTTTTCCGCGATTTTCTCGTTAAAGCGTTCGATCAGCTTGGCAGAACCGGAAGATGAGCAGCCGGTACCTCCGCAGACCAATACGTGCGCGCGATAAATATCCATACAGTCGTCTCCTTTGCTCAATTATCGGTCTTCCGCAGCGCCGATGGTGTATTCTTCCACCGGGCGGCCGTTGACGACGTGCTCGGCGACGATGCGCGACACCATCTCCGGCTTGACATGCACATAGGTGACCTTATTCCCGTCGGGGGTGATGACGTCCACCATGGGCTCCAGACGGCACATGCCGATGCACCCGGTCTGGGAAATGGTGACGTGCTGCAGCTGGCGCTTGTTGACTTCATCCATGAAAGCATGCATGACGGGACGCGCGCCGGCGGCGATGCCGCAGGTCGCCATGCCGACGACGATGCGGGTCAAGTCCGCCTTGTCTTCCTTGCGCAGGTTGATGCGCTCCAGGGTCTGTTTGCGGATCTGTTCGAGCTCTGCCAACGATTTCATTTCATGATCCCTCCCAATATAGGTTCGATTTCTTCTCTCAAAGAAGATAGTATCCATTGATATACTTCGGGCTCCGCGAGCGATACGCCGCTGAGCGCCGCACGGATCTCGTCCGTGGCGAACTGCATCTCCCCTTCGGGGCTCACACAGGAGAGTGAAAAATCAGGCCGGTCCGGATTCGTGAGCACCAGGGTCGCCATCGTCTCCGCCAGGTCGCCGACCGGCAGGCAGTCGATGGAATCGGTATGGAAGGTCGCCTCGATCTTTGTCCCGACGCCCACCGTGCTGTCGATGCGCACATCGCCGCCGGAAAGCTGGGCGTTCTGCATGAGCAGCGGGATCCCCAGGCCCACCTTGCGCGTGGTGCGGGTGGTGGTGAATGGGCTCCTGACACGTTCGAGCAGTTCCCGGCTCATCCCGCAGCCGTCATCCTGTACGGATACGGTCAGCACCTTCCGGTCGTCCAGGCGGAAACCGATGTCCACCCTGGCCGCGCCGGCCGTGATGCTGTTCTGCACGATGTCGGACAGATGCAGGGAAATATCGCGCATATATTACGCTTCTTCCGGCTTGCGGTACTTGGCAATGATGTCCGGAATGGCGTCGGGGGTCAGACGGCCGTAAACTTCGTCGTTGACAGTCATGACCGGGGCCAGACCGCATGCACCCAGGCAGCGGGTCGCCTGCAGTGTGAAACGGCCGTCGGGCGTCGTGCCGCCCACGGGCACGTTCAGCACCTCGGAGAGCTTGTCCAGCACCTTCTGGCTGCCCTTGACGTAGCAGGCAGTGCCCAGGCAGACGCTGATCAGGTACTCGCCCTTGGGCTGCAGAGAGAACTGGGAATAGAAAGTAGCTACGCCGTACACTTCGCTCAGGGTCACATGCAGTGCCTTGGCAATGTATTTCTGTACGTCGATGGGTACGCAGCCAAAGATTTCCTGCGCGCCCTGCAGCACGGGCATCAACGCGCCGGGCAGATCTTTGTTTTCTGCGATGACGCGATCCAGTGCGTCATATTGTTCCTTTACGCTTGCCATAAATCATCCTCCTTTGGTCTTGGCGTGTGCTTAAAAGCAGCACAGGCACATAAAGACGTATTATTATAGCATTGTCAAGATAAAAGTGCAAGAAAAAACCAATCATTTCAGCAATTTTTCGCTTAAAATACTTCAAGGGTACTTGACAGGAATGAATACATTATGTATATTATGCGCATTCGATGTATATTTATGCATCGAACACTCAGAAAGCGCGACTTGTGCCGATTTCAGAAGGAGACGCATGCCAGTGAAACGCGTATTTGTGGACGGAAGCGCCGGCACTACCGGCTTAAATATTATTGAAAGGCTGAGCGGAAGGAACGATATCGAACTGCTCGCCCTGCCAGAAGAGCTGCGCAAAGACGAAGCGAGCCGCAAACAGATGATCAACGAAGCGGACATCGTATTCCTTTGCCTCCCGGACCAGGCGGCCAAAGAAGCTGCCTCCTGGCTCGAAAACCCCTCGACCCGCGTGATCGACACTTCGACCGCGCACCGCGTCCATCCGGACTGGACTTACGGCTTTCCCGAGCTCACGGGACAGCGGAATGCCATCGCTGACGCCCGGCTGGTCGCGAACCCCGGCTGCCACGCCAGCGGTTTCATCGCCCTCGTCCGCCCGCTGACCGAAAACTGCCTGATTGCCAAGGACCTGCCGCTTTCCTGTTTCTCGCTGACCGGTTATTCCGGCGGCGGTAAAAAGATGATCGCGGAATACGAGGCCGCGGGCCGATCTCCCCTGCTCGATGCGCCGCGCATGTACGGGCTAAACCAGTCCCACAAGCACCTGCCGGAAATGAAGCATGTCTGCGGGCTTGCGGTCGAACCCGTCTTCTGCCCCATCGTCGCGCCGTATTACGCCGGGATGGAAGTCACCGTCCCGCTGTTTAGAAGCCAGACCAGCGCGTCCCCTTCTGAAATTGCCGCCTGCTACGAGGCGTATTACCGAAGCGGCCTCGTCCGGTACGCGCCCGCGGACGGCGAAGGCGGCTTCCTGTCCGCCAGCGCCCTGGCAGGTACGGACGAGATGCATGTCAGCGTCTGCGGCAACGACGAGCGCATCCTGCTGGTCGCCCGTTTCGACAATCTGGGCAAAGGCGCCTGCGGCGCCGCGATCCAGAACATGAACCTGATGATCGGAGCCCCGGAAGACCTGGGACTCATCTATACGGAGGTATAAAACATGAAGATGATTGACAGCGGCGTCTGCGCCGCGAAGGGTTTCACCGCCAACGGCGTCCATTGCGGCATCCGCAAGAGCCGCACCAAGAAGGATCTCTCACTCGTGTTCAGCGAGCAGCCTGCCTCCTGCGCGGCAGTCTATACCACGAACCTGGTCAAAGGCGCGCCGCTGAAGGTCACGAAGGCACACCTGGCCGACGGCCAGGCCCAGGCCGTGATTTGCAACAGCGGCAACGCCAACACCTGCAACGCCAACGGCATCGAGATCGCCGAAGGCATGGCAGCGCTGACCGCCCAGGCGCTTTCGATACGCCCTGAGGACGTGGTCGTGGCCTCCACCGGCGTCATCGGCGAACCGCTGAACCTCGCTCCGATCGAGGCCGGCATGCCTGAACTCGCCGCCGGCCTGAGCGCTGACGGCAACCAGCGCGCCGCGGAAGGCATTATGACTACGGATACCGTCATGAAGGAAGCCGCGGTCGAATTCACCGTCGACGGCAAAACCTGCCGCCTGGGCGGGATGGCCAAGGGCAGCGGCATGATCCATCCGAATATGGCCACGATGCTCGTCTTCATCACAACGGACGCGGCCGTTTCCCCCGCCATGCTGCAGCAAGCGCTTTCCACCGATATCCAGAGCACCTTCAATATGGTCAGCATAGACGGGGACACCTCCACCAACGACATGGTGGTGGTCCTGGCGAACGGGATGGCCGGGAACGCGGCGATCAACGCCGAAGGCCCCGGTTTCAGCGCTTTCATGGAAGCCCTGAATACCGTCACCGTAGCGCTCTGCCGCATGATCGCGGGCGACGGCGAAGGCGCCACGAAGCTGCTGGAATGCAAGGTGACAGGCGCCGCGAACGAACCCACCGCCAAGACTGTCGCAAAGTCCGTCATCTGCTCCAGCCTGCTCAAGGCCGCCATGTTCGGCGCGGACGCCAACTGGGGCCGCGTCCTCTGCGCCATCGGCTACAGCGGAGCGGATGTGGACGTCGACCGCATCGACGTCAGCTTTCGCAGTCCAGCAGGCTCCGTCGCCGTCTGTCAGGCAGGCGCCGGCATCCCATTCTCCGAAGAGAAAGCGAAACTCGTCCTCAGCGAAAAGGAAATCGAAATCCTCGTCTCCCTAAACGCCGGCGATTTCTCCGCTACCGCCTGGGGCTGCGACCTCACGTACGGCTATGTGAAGATCAACGGAGACTACAGAACTTAATCCAGTGATGAGTGTGAGGAGTTGCGGTCGGAACCGCGCAAAGCGCCGCAATCATCGAATGACCCTGAGCCGCAGGCGAAGCGTTATCTCCTGAACTCATCACTCCTGATTCCTGACTGCCTCAAGGAGGTCCCAATGTCCGAATACATCTTTTCCAACGCCGACCGCGCGCAGGTGCTGACGGAAGCCCTGCCGTACATCCGCCGGTATGTCGGGCGGATCGTGGTCGTCAAGTACGGCGGCAACGCCATGGTCAACGAGCAGCTCAAGCAGCAGGTCATGCAGGACATCGTGCTTTTGTGGCTGATCGGCGTCAAGGTCGTGCTGGTGCACGGCGGCGGGCCGGAGATTTCCGATCTGATGAAGAAGCTGGGCAAGGCCCCGGTTTTCGTGGACGGTCTGCGTGTCACCGATAAGGAAACCGTAGACATCGTCCAGATGGTGCTGGCCGGAAAGGTCAACAAGACGCTGGTCAACCTGCTTGAACAGCGCGGCGGACGCGCGGTGGGCCTGTCAGGCATCGACGGCCGCTTGATCGAAGCCCGGATGAAAGACGAGCGCCTCGGTTATGTCGGCGAAGTCGTCAGCGTGCACATCCAGCCCATCCTCGACCTGCTGAACAACGGCTACATCCCGGTGGTCTCCACTGTCGGCTGTGATCAGGACGGCAACATCTACAACATCAACGGCGATACCGCGGCCGCCTATATCTCCGGTGCGCTGCAGGCCGAGCGTATGATCCTGATGACCGACGTCTGCGGCATCCTGCGCGACCGCGAGGATCCCTCCACGCTGATCCCCGAACTGACCGTGGAAGAAGCGCGCGAGCTTTACAAAAACGGCATCGTTTCCGGCGGTATGATTCCCAAGACCGATTGCTGCCTGACCGCGATCGAGCAGGGCGTCAAGAACGCGGTTATCATGGACGGCCGCGTCCCCCACGCCATCCTGATGGAGCTCCTCACCAACGAAGGCGCTGGAACGTGGATCAAAGGCAGACAATAAGTGAAGTTAAAAGCAGAAGTCAGGAAGCAGAAAGTCATCCCGCTCTCAATCAGATACACGGTCATTTCCGCATTCAAATCTGCTATGATGCGCTCCATCAGGAGTGTCTCTGCTTCCTGCTTTCTACCTCAAAACTCCTACTTTTTATAGAGTATTACGGAGGTTCGTATGAACAGTATGATGCTCAAGGACCAGAACTACATCGCCGGCACGTACAAGCGGTTCCCGCTGGAAATCGTCTCAGGCAAAGGTTCCCTTGTGTACGACGCTGACGGAAAAGAATACATCGACATGGGCAGCGGCATCGCCGTGACGTCGTTCGGGATTGCCGACGACGCCTGGCAGGAAGCGGTCACCGCCCAGCTCGGCACGCTGCAGCACATGTCGAATCTCTATTACACCGACCCCTGCATCAGGCTGGCTGAACTGCTCTGCCTGAAAACGGGCATGAGCAAGGTCTTTTTCAGCAATTCCGGAGCGGAAGCCAACGAGTGCGCCATCAAGGCGGCGCGTAAATATTCAGCCGAAAACCACGGCCCGGACTGCTATACCGTAGTCACCCTGCGGAACAGCTTCCACGGCCGCACGCTCACGACGCTGGCCGCCACCGGACAGGAACACTATCACGAGCTTTTCTCGCCCCTGACGCCCGGGTTCGCCCACGTGAACGCCGAGCACATCGAAGAGTTGGAAGCCCTGGCCGAAAACACGAAAATCGCCGCCGTCATGATCGAATGCATCCAGGGCGAGGGCGGCGTGGTCCCGCTCTCACAGGAATATGCATCCGCCGTGCAGCGCTTCGCCGATGAACACGATATCCCTCTGATAGTGGACGAAGTGCAGACCGGCAACGGCCGCACCGGCGTGCTGTACGCCTACATGCGCTACGGCCTGCATCCCGATATCGTGAGTACCGCCAAGGGCCTGGCGGGCGGCCTGCCCCTCGGAGCGACCCTCCTCAGCGAAAAACTGCAGAACGTGTTTTCCTACGGCGATCACGGTTCCACCTTCGGCGGGAATCCGGTTTGTTCCGCCGGCGCGTACAGCATCCTGTCGCGCCTTACGGATGATTTCCTGCAGGAGGTCGCCGCCAAGGGCGAATACCTGGTCAACACCTTCACCGGCGCGCCTGGCATCAAAAGCGTTTCGGGCATGGGCCTGATGCTCGGCCTGGCGACTGAAAAACCCGCTGCGGAAGTAGTCGCCGAGTGCATGGCCAACGGCGTCCTCTGCCTGACGGCCAAGGATAAGGTCCGCCTGCTTCCCGCCCTCAACATTCCGATGCCCTTGCTTGAAAAAGCCGCCCAGGTCATCCTCGCGTCGGCAAAGTAAAACACAGGCAGACATGAAAACCTCCCTTCCCGCTCAGGAAAGGGAGGTTTCTGTTATTTTTTTGTCTGACATCCGGCGCTTTTCGTGCACCCCTCGCACCCGCATCCACAGCCGCCGGAGCGCTTGTTTTTCCACACCTTTCGCAGGGCAAAGAATACTGCGATCGCCACGGCGGCCAGGATCAGGATATCCCAGATATTCATTATGCGTTCCTTTCTGTAATTCGGTCAGCCCAGACCGAAGAGCCTGCCCACGATCTGCACCAGCACGGCGGCGACCCAACCGATCGCGCACTGCCAGAGGACCACCCCGACAGCCCACTTGTAGCCAAGCTCGCGGCGGATGGAAGCGATGGCGGCCACGCAGGGTGTATAGAGCAGGCTGAACAGCAGCATGGATACAGCTGTCAGCGTACCCAGTTCCGCCAGGCCGGACGCGAACAGGATCTCCATCGTCGATACGACGCTTTCTTTCGCCATGAATCCGCTGACCAGCGAGGTAATGATCCGCCAGTCGCCCAGCCCCGCGGGGCGGAACACAGGCACCAGCCAGCCGGCGACGACCGCCAGGATGCTGTCGGACTCAGTGTCCACCAGGTTGAAGCGGAAATCGAACCGCTGAAGGAACCAGACCACGATGCTCGCGATGAGGATGATCGAAAACGCGCGCTGCAGGAAATCCTTCGCCTTGTCCCACAGAAGCATCAGCACCGTGCGCGGGCTGGGCAGGCGGTAGTTGGGCAGTTCCATCACGAACGGCACCGCCTCGCCCTTGAACAGCGTTTTCTTGAACAGGAGCGCGACCAGCATGCCCGTCAGGATGCCCGTCACATAGAGCAGCGTGATGATCCACCAGCTCTGACCCGGGAAAAACGCGGAAACGAAGAACCCGTAAATCGGCACCTTCGCCGTACAGGACATGAACGGCGTCAGCAGGATGGTCATTTTGCGGTCGCGCGCGCTGGGCAGGGTGCGCGTGGACATGACCGCGGGCACTGTACAGCCGAAGCCGATCAGCATCGGCACCATACTGCGGCCCGACAGGCCGATGCGGCGCAGCAGCTTGTCCATCACGAAAGCGACACGGGCGATATAGCCGCTGTCCTCCAGGATCGAGAGGAAGAAGAACATCGTCACCACGATCGGCATGAAACTCAATACGCTGCCCACGCCCTCGAAAAGGCCTCCGAGCACGAAGCTCTGAATCGACTGGTTGACATTGCCCCGCACCATCGCCTCTTCAGTCAGGCCGGCCAGAGCGTCGATGCCGCTCTGCAGGAGGTCCTGCAGGAACGGCCCGATCAGGAAAAAGGTCAGCCAGAAGACAAGCCCCATGATGGCGATGAATACGGGGATCGCACTCCACTTGCCGGTCAGCACGCGATCCAGATTCTGGCTGCGGACGCGTTCCTTGCTCTCGTGCGGGCGGGTGACACAGCGGTCGCAGACTTTATAGATAAAAGTGAAGCGCATGTCCGCCATCGCTGCGCTGCGGTCGAGGCCGCGCTCGGTCTCCATCTGCACGACGATGTGCTCCAGCATCTCCTTTTCGTTCTGATCCAGATTGAGCTGTTCGAGAATCAGCTCGTCCCCCTCGATCACCTTAGCCGCCGCGAATCGTACGGGCAGGCCTGCCTGCTCGGCGTGATCCTCGATCAGGTGGATGACTGCGTGCAGGCAGCGGTGCACCGCGCCGCCGTGATCGTGCGCGTCGCAGAAGTCCTGGCGCAGCGGCTTTTCCTGGTATTTCGCGATATGCACCGCGTGGCGTACGAGCTCGTCCACGCCCGCGTTTTTCGCGGCGGAAATCGGCACCACAGGCACGCCGAGCATCGCTTCCATCGCGTTCACGTCCACCGCGCCGCCGTTGCCGGTCATCTCGTCCATCATGTTCAGTGCGACCACTGTCGGGATGCCCATCTCCAGGACCTGCATAGTCAGGTACAGGTTGCGGTCGATATTGGTCACGTCCACGATATTGATGATTGCCTTCGGATGCTCGCGCAGCACGAAATCACGGGAGACGAGCTCCTCGCTGGAATACGGGGACATGGAATAGATGCCCGGCAGGTCGGTGATACGCGTGTCCGCCTGCCCGCGGATCGCGCCGTCCTTGCGGTCGACCGTGACGCCGGGGAAGTTGCCCACGTGCTGGTTCGCGCCGGTCAGCTGGTTGAACAGCGTCGTCTTGCCGCTGTTCTGGTTGCCGATCAGCGCAAAGGTGAGCTGCGTCCCGTCCGGCAGAGGATCGCCGCTGCCTTTGGGATGGTACTTGCCTTCCTCGCCCAGGCCGGGGTGTTCGATCGAGCGGACCTTTTTCGCATCCTCTATGGGCTTTTGCGGTTCAGCCGGCTTCAATGTGACGGCGATCTTCTCCGCGTCCGCGAGACGCAGGGTCAGCTCGTAGCCGTGTATGCGCAGTTCCATCGGGTCGCCCATGGGTGCCAGCTTGATCAGCGTGACTTCCGCGCCTGGCAGCACCCCCATGTCCAGAAAATGCTGGCGCAGGGCGCCTTCCCCGCCGACCGCGTCCACGACCGCCGTCTGTCCGGGTTTCAGCTGGTTCAGTTTCATCTATGTTCAGCCTCCTCCAGTGGTTTCATGCACCAGGCATATCCTTTCGCCATGCGCAGCGGGGCGTCCACGAAATGATTTCCGGGGTTCCATTCGAGTACGCACGGGACGTCCCGCTCTTTGAAAATACTGTACTGCGTTCTGATCGCATCGGCGACGGTGCGCATGACCGGATTGCGGGTGTTCGCTTCCCGGTCGCCTAGTGAAAGATAGGCGCGCCGCGCCAGGAACGGATGCGCCGCAGCGTACTCCGTCCAGCCCGGATACCAGACCGAAGGCGACCCCGCGGCCACGGCATCGAAATCCTCGCACTGGCAGCCAGCCCACAGCGCGAACAGTCCTGCCAGCGAATACCCGCCCAGGATCAGGCGCGGCTCATTCCCCGCCCTGTCCCCTGTCAATGCCGGTACGAGGTGATTGCGCACAAACGTGAGCGTCCGCTGCGCGCCGTCCCCGAAAGGCGGCTGTCCCCTGAACAGCGGTGCCTGCGGCCAGGGCGTCAGGTCCTGCCACCAGTCGACCGGGAAGACCGCCAGCGCGAAATCCGCGTCCGGATACAGCCGCGCAAGCTCAGCCACAGTCTCCTCAGGCATTTGCTCTTCGTCCGCGTCCTCCGGCTGGAGAATCAGCCATCGGCAGTTCTCTGTGCTGCCGGTCACACGGACCCGGCGGCCGTTTACATCCGTCTCCAGCATTAAAGACTGCTCCATTCGCCGAATGGTTGAACAGCAATACTGCGCCCGGACCGGAAAACCCTCCGAAGGTCCGCCGTAAAGCGGTTCAACGCTGACTGAATTATAGCACGGACACCGGAAAATAAAAAGATGAAAAAACCTTAAATTTGGCCGCATAGACGGTTGACGCCCATTTTGAATATTGACATTGCAAACCGTTTCGATATAATGTAGGAAGAAAGATGACCCCGTCATCTTGTTTCGGTATGCCTTTCAACAACGATATAAAACTGGAGGAAACTGGTATATGCTGACCTATCCGGAACGCGCCTGTGAACGGCTCTTGCACATCGATCCGAACCTGTCCGCTTTCAAACAGGATATCCTGCTCAGGCTCAACCGCGCCAACGATACCATGAAACGCCTGATGGGCGACAAGGAAGACCTGAGCGCATTTGCCGACGGATACATGTATTTCGGCTTCCACCGCACCGAGACGGGATGGGTCTTCCGCGAATGGCTGCCCGGCGCGGAGAAGGTCTTCCTGATGGGCGATTTCAATGGCTGGAAAAAGGATACCCATCCCCTGAAAAAGCTCAGCCCCGACGGTGTATGGGAGATCAGGCTGGAAGGACACGACGCGCTCAAGCACCAGCAGTTCGTCAAGCTGTTCGTACACCGGGACGGCAACGCTTTTGAACGCGTGCCCGCTTATATCCGCCGCGCGGTACTCAATCCGGACACGCACGTGCTCGCAGGCCAGATCTGGGCGCCGGAAACCCCCTTCGAGTGGACTGACGGAGATTTCTACAAGCACGATCCCATCAGGCAGACGCTCATCTACGAAGCGCACGTCGGCATGGCAACCGAGAAAGAGGGCATAGGCACCTACCGCGAGTTCGCGGACAACATCCTGCCCCGCGTCGCCGATCTCGGCTATACCGCCGTCCAACTGATGGCGATCCAGGAGCATCCCTATTACGCTTCCTTCGGCTATCAGGTCACCAATTTCTTCGCACCGTCCTCACACTTCGGCACGCCGGACGATCTGCGCTACCTGATCAACAAAGCACATGAGCTGGGCCTGCACGTACTGCTGGACGTGGTTCACTCCCACGCCAGCGCCAACGAGGGCGAGGGCCTCAACAAGCAGGACGGCACCGACGGCCAGTACTTCCTGGAAGGCGGCCGCGGCTGGCATATCGCATGGAATACCCGCCTCTTCAATTACGGCAAGACCGAGGTGCTGCACTTCCTGCTCTCCAACCTCAAGTACTGGCAGGAAGAATTCCACTTTGACGGTTTCCGCTTCGACGGCGTGACCTCCATGATCTACGAGAATCACGGCCTGGGCGAAGCTTTCACGGACTACCGCCTCTATTTCTCCATGAACACGGATATTGACGCCCTCGTTTACCTCACGCTTGCGAACGCGCTGATTCATCAGGTGAACCCCTATGCCCTGACCGTCGCCGAGGAAATGAGCGGCATGCCCGGCATGTGCCTGCCCATCGGCGAAGCGGGCATCGGCTTCGACGACCGTCTGGCCATGGGCATCCCGGACTACTGGATCAAGCTGCTGAAGGAAAGCCGCATGGAAGACTGGAACATGGGCAAGCTGTGGTACGAACTGACCACCGCACGCCCGAGGGAGAAGAACATCTCCTACGCCGAATCGCACGACCAGGCGCTGGTCGGCGACAAAACCATCATCTTCCGCCTCGCCGACGCGGAAATGTACGTGGGCATGGATCGCATTTACCACTCCCCCGTCATCGACAACGCGATCGACTATCACAAGCTCATCCGCTTCGTCACCCTTTCTTCCGCAAAGGACGGATACCTGAACTTCATGGGCAACGAGTTCGGCCATCCTGAATGGATCGACTTCCCGCGCGAAGGCAACGGCTGGAGCTACAAGTATGCCCGCCGCCAGTGGAGCCTGAGCGAAAACGGCTATCTCAAATACAGCTGGCTCAACGAATTCGACAAGGACATCATCCACTTCATGCGCGAAAACGAGCTGTTGGGCGAGCCTGCCGAACCGCTGTGGATCGACCAGCAGAAAAAGCTGATCGTCTTCCGCCGCAAAGGCCTGATCTTCCTGTTCAACCTGCACCCGAGCGTCTCCCAGACGGATTACTTCGTCTCCGTACCGCTCAAATCCAGGTGGATCACCGTGTTCTCCAGCGACCGTAAGCAGTACGGCGGCCAGGAGCGCATCGACGAGCAGTACGTCTACATCGCCAAGTCGGATCCCAACTACGGCCCCGGCTTCACCTACTACCTGCCCGCGAGGTCGGCGGCGGTACTGAAAGAAGTCAAATAAGCCGGTTGAAATTCGCCCGTAAATCAACTATAATAATCACTGGCAGCCCTCAGCGGCTGCGAACGGATCCTGCTTCAAGGAGGTTCCCCTTGTTTCCCGGTTTTACGGAAGATACAGTGCAGTTCTTCATGGATCTGCGCTTTCACAACGAAGTGCCCTGGATGCACGCTCACCACGACGAATACGTGCAGAAAGTGCAGCAGCCGTTCTATCAGCTGATCGCGGAGCTTTCGCCCGCGATGCTGAAGATCGACCCGGACTTCGAACTGAGGCCCGCCAAGTGCCTGTCGCGCATCAACCGCGATACGCGCTATTCGGATGACAAATCCCCTTACCGCGATCATCACTGGATCGCGTTCCGCCGCGCCGGAGTCGACAAGTACGGCCAGCCGTTTTACTGGTGCGAATTCGGGCCGGACGATCTCTCCTGGGGCGTAGGCATCTGGGGGCAGGAACGCAGCGTGATGAACGCTTTCCGCCTGAGACTCGCGCACGAGGGCGAGACGCTTCTGCCCCTGTTCAAGCGCCTGCGGCAGCACAAATTTGCCATTGGCGGCCCGTCCGCGCCGCGCATGAAAGTACCAGCGGATCTTCCGGAAGAACTCTGGCCCCTGTACCGCATGAAAGCAGTCTATTTTGAACGTACCGGCATCGATTACCAATGGGCGTTCGATGACCGCCTGGCAGAACGTGTCATCAAGGATTACAAGACGCTCAAACCCGTCTACCAGCTTTTGAAAGAGTGCGCGCTGAGCACCGCGCAGGAGGCTCCCGCGGAGCCTGTTCGCACGAGAATAGAAGATTTCTGACAAAACAAGCCCGAAAATGAAGCAATTCATTGAAGAATAAAGGAGGAACGTCATCATGTCTGACATGGCCGAAAGAACCATCAATTCCATCCGAATCCTGGCTGCGGACACGGTACAGAAAGCCAAGTCCGGCCACCCCGGTGCGCCGATGGGCATGGCGCCACTGGCTTACGCTTTGTACCAGCACCACCTGAAAGCCAATCCGGCTGATCCGAAATGGCCCGACAGGGACCGCTTCGTGCTCTCCTCCGGACACGCGAGCGCCCTGATTTACTCGCTGCTCCACCTGTACGGCTACGGCCTGACCATGGACGATATGAAGCAGTTCCGCCAGTGGGGCAGCCTGACCCCCGGCCATCCCGAATACAACCATACCGCGGGCGTGGAAACCACGACCGGCCCCCTGGGCCAGGGCGTCGCGAACGCTGTCGGCTTTGCCATCGCGGAGACGATGATGGCCGCGCACTTCAACCGCGAAGGCTTTCCGGTCGTCGATCACCGCACTTACGCAGTCTGCGGCGACGGCTGCATGATGGAGGGCATCTCCTCTGAAGCCGCGTCCCTCGCGGGCACGCTGAAGCTGGGCAAGCTGACCCTGCTGTACGACGATAACGAAATCTCCATCGAAGGCAATACCGACATCGCTTTCCGCGAGGACGTCGGCGCGCGCTTCCTGGCTTACGGCTGGGACGTCATCCATGTCAAGGACGGCAATGACTGGGAGCAGGTCTGCGCCGCCATTGAGCAGGCAAAGACGACCGACAAGCCCACGCTGATCATCTGCCCGACCGTGATCGGTTTTGGCTGCGACGCCAAAGCCGGCACCCCCGGCGCGCACGGCGAGCCCCTCGGTGAGGAAAACGTGCTAGCCGCCGCCCGCAAGCTGGGCATGCCCGACGAACCCTTCACGATCGCATCCGAAGTATATGCGCACTGTGCGGAATCCGCCGCCCGCAGCCAGGCCTCTGAGGACGCCTGGAAGGCCATGATGGACAAGTATGCGGAAGCATATCCCGAACTGGCCAAGGAATTCTGTGAATGGCTGACCGGCGGCAATGCTGCGAAGCTGTTCGACGACGAAGCGCTGTGGGCCTTCGAGGGCAAGATCGCGACCCGCGCGACCTCCGGCGAAATGATCAACCGGCTGGCGAAGCTGCTGCCCAATCTGGTCGGCGGTTCCGCGGACCTCGCGCCTTCCAACAAGACCTACATCAAGAACGGCGGCGATTACAGCGCTGAAAACCGCGCCGGACGCAATCTGCATTTCGGCGTCCGCGAGCACGCCATGGCAGCGATCTGCAACGGCATCGCCCTGCACGGCGGGCTCCAGGTATTCTGCGGCACGTTCTTCGTATTCAGCGATTACATGAAGCACGCGATGCGCCTGAGCGCCATCATGAAGCTGCCGGTCACCTATGTGCTGACCCACGACTCCATCGGCGTCGGCGAGGACGGCCTGACCCACGAGCCGATCGAGCACCTGGCCGCGCTGCGCGCCATTCCCGACCTGCTGGTGTTCCGCCCCGCAGACGGCAAGGAAACCGCCGCTGGCTGGGACGTCGCGCTCACCAACGGCCTGCCCACCGCGCTCGTGCTTTCCCGCCAGGGCCTGCCCCAGTATCCCGGCAGCGGCAAGGCTGCGCTCAAGGGCGGATATATCCTCTCCGACAGCGAGAAAGCAACGCCTGACGTGATCTTGATGGCCTCCGGCAGTGAAGTGGAGCAGATCGTCAAAGCCCAGGCTCTCCTCAAAGAAAAGGGCATTGACGCGCGTGTCGTCTCCATGCCCTGTCTTGAGCTGTTCGATCTTCAGGACGCTGAATACAAAGAATCCGTGCTCCCCGCGAAGATCCGTGCCCGCGTCGCCATGGAAGCTGCCTGCACGATGCCGTGGTACAAGTACGTCGGCATGGACGGCGAAGTCCTGGGCATCGACCATTACGGCGCTTCCGCGCCTGCTGCAAAACTCTTCGAGGCGTTCGGCTTCACCGCTGACGCCGTCGTCGCCGCGGCGGAGCGTGTGTTGAAAAAATGACGAAACCTGAGGTCCGGGCATGACCGCGCGCGTCCTGCCGCTCAGCGCCCTCAACGGGCTCGGTCCCGCGCGGATCAAAGCCCTCAGCCAGGCGGGCATCACATCTGTCCACGATCTGCTGATGACTTTGCCCGTCCGCTATAAAGACACTTTGAACGTGACCCCGGTCGCCAACCTGCATGCCGGCCAGACCGTGTGCGTCCAGGGCCGGATTATGGCACCGGCCCGCCTGGCCCGCTTCAAAGGCCGCACCCTGGTGACCGCAAAACTGAGTGATGGCACCGGCACGGTCCGGATACAGTATTTCAACCAGCCGTGGATGGCCGACCAACTGCAGCAGGACCGCGAAGTGCTTCTCTACGGTCCTGTTGCCGAATATCGCGGCAGCCTGCAGCTCAGCGCGCCTTCCATCGAGCGCGAGCGCGGGCTGCTGCCCGTCTACCGGCCGCTGCCCGGCATGAAATCCGGCACCGTCGCCGGACTGATTGCGCAGATGCTCGACCGCATCGACGAATGCGTCACCGAGTCGCTGCCAGAATCAACGCGCACGCGGCGCAGCCTGTGTGAAATCAATTACGCGCTGCGCGAAGTACACCGTCCCCAGTCCTACGAAACGCTCGCCATCGCGCGCAGGCGGCTGACCTTCGAGAATCTGCTCATGTTCGTGACCGCCATGCGCCTGAACCGCGACAGGGTGACCGAGGGCATCCCGATGGACGTGCCCGGCAATGCTGTGGATGAATACTGGAACGCTCTTCCTTTTCCCCCGACAGGCGCGCAGCGCAGAGCGCTTTCCGATATCGCGTCCGATCTTCGCAAACCGGTAGCCATGTCTCGGCTGGTCCAGGGTGATGTGGGCTGCGGCAAAACCGCCGTTGCCCTTGGCGCGATCCTGATGTGCGTCAAAGCCGGATACCAGGCTGCGCTGATGGCACCGACTGAAATCCTCGCGCGCCAGCATCTTGAAAGCGCGCAGGAGACGCTTTCCGCTTACAACATCCGTGTCGGGCTGCTCGTGGGCGGGCTCAAAACCGCCGAACGCAAGCAGGCGCTGTCCGCCATCGCCAATGATGAATGGCAGCTGGCCATCGGCACCCACGCGCTTTTCAGCGCGGACGTGCGCTATGACCGCCTCGGCCTGATCGTCACTGACGAGCAGCACCGTTTCGGCGTCCGGCAGCGCCGCATGCTGGAAGATAAAGCGTCGCTTTCACCCCATGTGCTCGTCATGTCCGCTACCCCGATCCCCCGTTCTTTGGCGCTAGTCATGTACGGCGACCTGGACATCAGCACCATCGACGAGATGCCGCCCGGCCGTACGCCCGTCAACACGCGCATCGTGCCTGAAAACAAGCGGGACGGTCTGTACCGTTTCATCTGCGGCGAAGCCACTGCGGGACGCCAGACGTACATCGTGTGTCCGCTTGTAGACGAATCCGAGACGCTGGACGTACCGTCCGCTCAGCAGGTGTACGCCGAGCTCAGTTCGGGACCCCTGAGCAGCCTCAGCGTCGGTCTCACCTATGGCAGTCAGAATCCGGAAGAAAAGGCGCAGACAATCGCCGACTTCACTGCCGGCCGCCTGCAGGTCCTGGTTTCGACCACCGTGATCGAGGTCGGTGTCAACGTACCCGCGGCGACCATCATGGTCATCGAAAGCGCGGACCGTTTCGGGCTTTCCCAGCTGCATCAGCTGCGCGGCCGCGTCGGCCGCGGGGGCGGCACCAGCTGGTGCTTCCTGATGGCCGCGCCCAACGAACGGCTGAACGCCCTTGTGCGCACGAGCGACGGCTTTGAGATCGCGCAGGAAGACCTGCGCCAGCGCGGGCCGGGCGACCTGATGGGCGTCCGTCAGCACGGCCAGACCCTGCCGCCCGGCATGAAAGAAGGCTTCGATATCGGCATGATCACCGAAGCCGCCGACGAATTGAACCTGCTCAAAGCACCCGGCTCCGAGTCGGACTACGCCATGGTCAGGGCGGAAGCCCTGCGCCGCTACGAGCAATGGCTCAGCCAAATCACTATGAACTAAAGGTATTTCATCCATGAAACGATTTTTCGCATGTCTGATCACCCTCTCTCTGCTTTTATCTGCCATCCCGGCATTCGCGACGCTGACCGTATCGATTTCCAATGTATCGGTGCGCACAGGCGAAGAAGTCTCTGTCTGGTATAATCTGCCGGCGGATGGTCCAGTCGCATTATCCCTGCTGGATGAAGCGGGACAGACTGCCGCCGTGCTGTTTGAGGAGCAGCAGACGGCCGGTTTCCATGAATATATTTGGGACGGCAGTGCACAGGGTCAGTATTACCCGTCGGGCAGTTATGATCTGGAGCTGCGGCAGGGTGACGATTCGATCAGGCTCAAACTGCTTCTCGATACACCGGACGAGTTCCTGATTGCCGCTTCGGCTTCCAATACTGAAACCGAGCCGGCAACGGAATCAGATCCAACCGAAACGCCTCCGGAAACGGCAGAACAGACGCCTTTCAACCCGACCCCCGCTCTGCGCAGCACACACGCAGCCATCCATGAGCCGGGTACCTGCTACTGGTGCACCCCCATGGATATCACAGACGACGAAACTGTCTGGAAGATGCTCACCTCACCCATATATACCCTCAACGAAAACCAGAAGAAGCAGGTCATCATCCGCATGGAGCCCAATGAAAAATCTCCGGGCGTCGGCGTGGTCACCGGCACCTCCATGGGCGTGCACGTACTTGAAAACCGTCCGGACGGCTGGTCGCTGATCGAGTGTCACTCCGCATCCTTCTTCGATTCCAAAGTCAAAGCCTGGAACGAGTTTGTGACCGGCTACGTCAAAACCTCCCTGATCCAGAAAAAAACGCCAAGCACACAGTACGGTATCGTCGTCGACAAGCTGACCCAGACCTTATATCTCTTTCATGAAGGTCACTTGATGACCACCCTCGCTGTCTCCACCGGCCAGTATAATCCGAAACAGCCATACAACGAAACGCGCACCGGCGAATTCCTGCTGGTCAGCAAAGTGGGCGATTTCCGGTCCGACGCCATGATCTGCTCCGACGCGATCCGCTACAACGGCGGCGACCTGATCCACGAAGTGCCGCACGTCAAAAACGCTGACGGCTCCAAGAGCTACAAGAACACCGAATACAAGATCGGCAACCGCGGCAGCCACGGCTGCATCCGCGTGCAGCGCCTCAGAAATGCCGACGGCATCAATATGGCCTGGCTGTGGGATCATCTGGTAGTCGACTCAAAGAACGGCACCCGCATGGTCATCTGGGAGGATTACCAGGGCCGCCAGATGGCGATCCCGTCTGACGATACGCTCCTGTACTATAATCCGAACGGCGGCAGTTATTACCACTCCACAGACAGTTGTCCCGGAGTGCGCAGCCAGTACCTGCCGCTGACCGCTTTCACCTATGGTGAACTGGAAACCGGCATATTCGCCAAACTCGAACGCTGCCCGAACTGCCATCCCGAACGCAGAAAGGCAGAGATCGAGGCCATCAATCAGGTGCACCTGACCAGTTCACCCGGTATGGTAGCGGACTACCACTAAACAACAAAAATAAAAAGGCACAGTGCCAAAAGCATAAGGCATAAGGTATAGATCAGTTCTGCAGCATTTATCTATGCCTTATGCCTTTATTCATTTGCCTTAACTTTCAGCGCCATGCTTCCCCCATCTCCCTCATCCAGCCTGCCACGTCCATATTCCAGGCCGTGTTCAGGATATCGTCGGTGAGGGATTCTTTGATGGAGCCGAAAGACAGCGGCTTCCCGCCGCTGAGCACCAGCGCTTTTGTGGCAAACCGGCGCGCGGCGGACAGGTCATGGAGTACAGTTACGACAGCGTGGCTGGCGCTCTTGCGCCACCCGTCTGCGATCTGATAAAGCTCTTTCTGGTAATTGAGGTCCAGATGATTCACCGGCTCGTCCAGCAGCAAGACCTGCGGCTGGTGGCACAATGCCTGCGCCAGTGCGCAGCGCTGCTGTTCCCCGCCGGACAATGTCAGTACGCTCCTGTGCCGCAGTCCGGTCAGTCCGGTGTCAGCGAGTGCCTGTTCCACTGCGGCGTCCTCGTCCGGGTCACCGGTGTGAAAAATCCCTTTCCGGTACGGATAGCGCCCCATCCGCACGACTTCCTCGACGGTAAAAGCGAACTGGCTGAACGACCCCTGATCCATAAGCCCCATCACCAGCGCTCGTTCACGCGGCTTCATCTCATTGAGCGAACGTCCGTCCAGTGTAACGACACCCGTATAAGTCCACTCGCCGGCAAGCACTTTCATCAGCGTGGATTTTCCGGCTCCGTTGGGCCCGACGATCGCCAGCCATTCTCCCGATCCGAGGCTGAAGCTTACGTCCCTCAGCAGCGTTTTCCCATTGCGGCGCACTGCCAGGTTCCACACTTCAAGCGTTTGCATCGTTCCGCCCCCTTTTTGCGTACAGGGCGATAAAGACCGCCGCGCCGATGATCGAAGTAATGACGCCGATGGGCAGTTCGAGGGGGCTGAACAGAGCGCGTGCCGCCAGATCGCACAGCATCAGGAAGTTCGCACCGCCCAGCGCGCACGCGGGCAAGAGCCGTTTGTGCGACGGCCCGACCACCAGCCGTGCCATATGCGGTGTCACAAGCCCCACAAACCCGATGCCGCCGCCAACGGACACGCATACGCCGCAGAGCGCGCACACAGCCGCCATGCAAACGATCTTGGTCCGCCGCACGTTGGCCCCCAGGTGTGCGGCGCGGCTCTCTCCGAGCGCAAACAGGTCCAGCACCGCCGCGTGCGGCAGGAGGATCGCTCCGAAAATGACGAAAGCGCCTGTCAGCAAAAGCATGGAACTCCAGTTCACCGACGCCAGCGAGCCGAGCGTCCAGAAGGTGATCGTCCGCAGTTTTTCTCCCGAAAAAGTAATGAGCAGCGTCAGCAGCGCGCTCACGAGCATCCCGTACACGACGCCCAGCAGAATGATCGTCTGGGTGGAAAGGCTTTTATCTAGCGCGTAAGCAAGCCCCAGCACGCCTGCGAGGGACAGCGCCGCGAACAGGATTGCCATCAACGTCGTACCCGTCAGATCGCCCATCGCCACGCTGAAACCGGTCACGATCGCAACCGCCGCACCGAGCGAGGCGCCGGACGACACGCCCAGGGTGGAGCCGTCCGCCAGGGAATTGCGCAGCAGGCCCTGCATGACCGCGCCAGACAGCGAAAGCGAAGCGCCGATCAACCCTGCGCAAAGGATGCGCGGCAGCCGCCGGCGCAGCAAAATGATGCCGATATAATCGTCCCGCACAGCGCCGGTGAGTGCGCTGCGCAGGACATTCATCGTCTCACGAACGGCAATCGGCACGGAGCCCAGGCAGAGGCAGAGCATGAAAACAAAGCCCGTCAGGAGGATTCCCGCCAGGACGATCCAAACCCGCCTCTGTCCGCGTTTCATGCCTGATGCCCTCAGATCAGGCAGCCGGAACGGCAGCCTCGCAGTCCATGACGAACTGGCACAGTGCCTGTGCCGCGTCCGCGAGCCTCGGGCCGGGGCGGGTAATCGCGTTGGAATCTGCGTTAAACACCTGCCGGTTCTTGACGGCCTTCAGTCCGTCCCAGCCGTCACGGCCCATGATCTCCTCCACAGGAGTCGGGCCTTCGCCAAAGGACATGGCAGTGGTCACGATATAGTCCGGATCGCGGCTCAGGAGCTGCTCTTCCGAAATGCCGGCCCAGCCTTCGACATCCGCAAAGGCGTTTGTCAGGCCGAGCATGCCTGCGATTTCATCCATAAAGGTGCCGCTGCCGGCGGTCCAGAGACCCCACTGCAGCGGGCTTACCTCAAAGTAGACCGTCTTGTCGCCCCCGATCTTCGGAAGAGCGGCAAAAGTATCCTTCATGCCCTTAATCACGGCTTCACCCTCAGCCACATGGCCGGTGACGGCAGCGATCAGACTGATGGACTCGTATACGCCTTCAATGCCCGCTTCCCTGGTGACAATCACCTGTACACCGGAATACTGCAGGGCTTCCACCTGGTCAACCGTCTGGCCCATGGTATCCATGATCACCACATCCGGCTGCAGGGCAAGGATCTGTTCGATATTCGTCTCCGCGCCGGAATTCACGACCGGCAGCGCAAGGCACTCCTCCGGATAATCGCAGTATTCGCCGCGGCCAACCAGCATATCGCCGGCGCCGATAGCATACAGGATTTCCACATTGGACGCAGTCAGCGCCACGATCCGGTGCGCCGCTTCAGGCAGCGTCACCTCACGCCCGGTCATGTCTTTCACAGTCAGCGGGTCCGCTGCCGCGCCTGCACACAGGCACAGCAAGCTGAGCGCCAGCAAAGCGCTCGTCAGTTTTTTCATCATGTTTGATTAGTCCCTCCAATTCGCCGCAAATACAGCGTCATTGCAAAAGAACAGCGGAGAGAATGACATTGTATGCCGCTTCTCCATCCCCAGGGATCCGCATCCATCCTGGGCACAGACAGGTCTCCCGACTTGGCTTCATCCTCAGACGGCGTCTTCCCATACCCCCTGGCCTGCCGCTCACCCGGCCGGCCGGATACAGTGACCGGGCGCAGTATGTCCTCCATATTGCGCTCATGCCGCTTCGTCTGCTTCACGGTTGCTGGGACAGTCCGGAAATCGCATCCGCTTCCCATGACGGCCGGAGTCACCCGGCCGCCGCGCGTTGCCGCGCACCTGTGCCTGCTGTTCAGTTGTACCAAAATTATACGGAAGAAACCGTAGGCTGTCAAGGAATCGCGTAAAACACTGTTATTTCCCCAGAGATTGTTATTGACATTCTATTCTCTTAATGGTATTATACATATGAACAGTTGTTCAAATGTCGTTTTGTCGAAAGGAGCACCTGCCATGAAAAAGTCTTACAAGATCGAAGTGGACTGCGCGAACTGTGCCAGGAAAATGGAGGAAGCAGCCAACGCGACCCCCGGCGTCAAGGAAGCAGTGGTCAACTTTATGCTGCTGAAAATGAACGTGACTTTTGAGGACAGCGCGGATCCCAAAGCCGTGATGAAGGACGTGCTGGCCAACTGCAAGCGCGTCGAGGACGACTGCGAAATCTATCTTTGATGGAACCAATTAGGAAGCAGAAAGTAAGTCTACCTACAATGAATTTAGTCTTTGCTTCAGTTGTGTAAAAGTACTTCTAACTTTCTACCTTCTCCTTCCTACTTTTCGATTGTTCCTTCCCAACTCCCATATACTCAATGGAGGCATTACCGTGACCCGCAAGCAAAAGATCATGCTGTGGCGCATTATCGCCGCGGTATCGCTGATCCTGCTGCTGATTCCCCTGAAGCCGGAAAACCGATGGATGGCCCTGGGTCTGTATCTGATCCCCTACCTGATCGCGGGATATGACATCCTGCGCAAGGCGGTCAAGGGCGTTATCAACCGTCAGCCCACCGACGAGTGCTTCCTGATGGCCGTAGCGACCATCGGCGCCTTCGCGCTGGGTGAATACCTGGAAGGCGCGGCTGTCATGATCTTCTACCAGATCGGTGAGCTGTTCCAGTCTTACGCCGTGGGCAAGAGCCGCCGTTCCATCGCGGAGCTCATGGATATCCGCCCCGACAGCGCTCGCATCCGCCAAGAGGACGGTTCACTTGAAACCGTCGACCCCGACGAAGTCGAAATCGGCAGCGTGATCGTGGTCCAGCCCGGCGAAAAGATCCCGATCGACGGCACAGTCATCGAAGGCGAAGCGCGCCTGGATACCGCCGCGCTGACCGGCGAAAGCGTGCCGCGCAGTGCCCGCCCCGGTGACGAAGTGCAAAGCGGCTGCGTCAATATAGACGGCCTGCTGACCATCCGCACCACGCACGAATTCGGAGAGTCGACTGCCAGCCGCATCCTGGAGCTGGTAGAAAACGCCTCCAGCCGGAAATCCCGTTCCGAGGCTTTCATCACCCGCTTCGCCCGGGTCTATACACCGGCGGTCTGCCTGAGCGCCCTGGCGCTGGCGGTGCTGCCGCCAGTCGTTTCCCTGCTGCTGGGCAAAGCCGCCAACTGGTCCGACTGGATTTACCGGGCGCTTACCTTCCTGGTCATCAGCTGCCCCTGCGCGCTGGTCATCTCCATCCCCCTGAGTTTCTTCGCCGGGCTCGGCATCGCGTCCCGCCACGGTGTGCTCATCAAGGGGGCCAACTACCTGGAGGCCCTCGCCTCCACTGACACCGTCGTTTTCGATAAGACGGGCACCATGACCCGCGGCGTGTTTGAAGTTTCTGGCGTTCACCACTCTCCCCTGGACGATCAATCCCTGCTGCGCCTTGCGGCCCTGGCGGAAAGCCGTTCGAATCACCCGATCGCCGTCAGTATCCGCGCCGCGTGTACCGATATGGAGAAGGCGGGAACCCTCGCGGACGTACACGAACTGTCCGGCCTCGGCCTCCGTGCTGAGCTTTCGGACGGACGCCTGCTCCTGGTCGGCTCTGAAAAACTGATGCGGCAGGAGAACGTCGATTTCATCCCCTGCAGCCATTCCGGGACCGTGGTGCACATCGCCGCTAACGGGCAGTATCAGGGACACATCCTGATTTCTGACCAGCTGAAGCCCGGCGCAGTCGAAGCCGTACATTCCCTGCGCCAGCTCGGCGTCAGCAGGACCGTCATGCTGACCGGCGACCGCGAAAGCGGCGCGAAAGAAGCGGCGGAACTTCTCGGCGTAGACGAGCTGCACAGCGAGCTCCTGCCGGACGGCAAGGTCGCGGAAGTCGAGCGCCTGCTCGCTGATGCCCGGGGCAAGCTGGTTTTCCTGGGCGACGGCATCAATGACGCGCCCGTCCTCTCCCGTGCGGACGTGGGCATCGCTATGGGCGGCCTGGGCAGCGACGCGGCGATCGAAGCGGCGGACATCGCCCTGATGGACGATGACCCTCGCACCCTCGCTACCGCCATCCGCATCTCGCGCCTGTGCATGCGCGTCGTGCGGGAAAACATCGCGTTTTCCATCGGCGTCAAGCTGATCTGTCTGCTGCTCGGCGCGCTCGGCATCGCCAACATGTGGCTGGCGATCTTCGCCGACGTCGGCGTGATGGTGCTGGCGGTCCTGAACGCCGTGCGCATCCTGCTGTACCGTGAGAAGAAGAAAGGAGAAGCCTGATGAACGAGCTATTCGACGCCGGCATCGAATGCTGCGAGGAGTCGGTCGTACACACCGACCTGGTCAGCAGCGTACGCGCCAGACTTCCCGAAGAAAACAAAATGCAGGACCTCGCCGAGCTGTTCAAGATCTTCGGCGACACGACCCGCATCCACATCCTGTTCGTACTGTTTGAATCGGAAATGTGCGTCTGCGACATGGCGGAGACCCTTAACATGACCCAGAGCGCGATTTCCCATCAGCTGCGGCTGCTCAAGGCCAACGGCCTCATCCGCGCGAGACGGCAGGGCAAGAGCGTGTTCTATTCCCTTGCTGACGACCACGTGAGCACTATCATGAAGCAGGGCTGGGAACATATCATGGAATGAGGGTTCCATCCCGGAATTGGGATGTTGAAATTTGAAAGCAGACTAAAAACGCCGTGCGGATCCTGTCCGTGCGGCGTCATTTTCTCCGTACAGCAGCAAAACATCCTGAACTACTATTGGATCGCTCAGTGAAGCAATCAGCTCAATTAGCAGTCCGCTTTCTCCACGCGATATAGCGCAGATTGCAGATCAGGCCTGACAGCAGCCAGGTCGCACCGGCCGTGATCCAGATGGCCGATACGCCGGTATCCGTGAGTCCCAGAAGGAGCAGCGGCAGGCCAACGCGGCCGATGATTTCCACAATGCCGTTCATGAAGGCAAAAAGCGTATCCCCTACACCGTTCAGGACCCCGCGGGCGACATAGATACTGCCCAGGAATACATAGAACAAGCTGGTGATTTTCAAAGCCCGGCCGCCCAGCGCGATGACGTCCTTTTCATGCACGAACAGACCGACCAGCGCTTCGCCTCGGAATCGCATGATTATCATCATGCAGACGGCGAGTACCGTCGTTGCCAGCATGCTGTCCCGGAAGCCCAGCCGGATCCTGTCCAGCTTGCCGGCGCCCATATTCTGGCTGGAATACGTGGAAAGCGCCATGGTCATGGAACTGAAAGGCTGCTGCACCAGCTGTTCCAGACGGTTGGTCGCGGTGTAGGCCGCCATGGCGACAGGGCTGAAAGAATTGGCTACCGACTGCAGTGCCGTCGTGGAAATGGCGATCAGGCTCCACTGCAGTGCCAGGGGCAAACCCAGCCGCACCGCATTGGCGGCGATCGTGCGGTCAAACGCCATCGTTTTCCGGTTCAGGCGGAAATAAGGATTTCTCCTGAAGGCGAACAGCAACGACCCGGCACCCGCCAGCAGCTGGGACAGCATGGTCGCCAGAGCAGCGCCGAAGACGCCCATAGAAAAGGCGCCCACAAACAGAAGGTCGAGCCCGACGTTGATCAGTCAGGACACGATCAGGAAATACAGGGGCGTTCGGGAATCCCCCAGCGCTTGCTGCATGGACGACGCGTAATTGTACACGGCCACCAGCGGAACAGAGGCGGAAGTCATCCGCATATAAGTGACGGCATCCGGCAGAATCTCCGGGGGCGTCCCCATCCAGGAAAGCACCGTGGGCACCATCAGGAAAGCCACCGTACCGGTCAGTATGGAAGACGCGAGCATGATGTATGCGGAGTTTGCGATTGCCCTGCGTACCATCTCCTCTTTCCGGGCGCCGAAATACTGCGCGGTCACGATGCTGCAGCCGCCGCTGATGCCGCTGAAGATGGAAAAAAACAGGAATGAAATGGAGCCCGTCGCGCCTACGGCCGCCAGGGCGTTGGCACCCAGCAGCTGCCCCACGATCATGGAATCCGCCAGATTATACGCCTGCTGGAACAGATTGCCGATCAGAAGCGGCAGCGCAAAGACGGAAAGCAAGACGAGCGGCCTGCCTTCCGTCATGTTCATCGTAGAATTCCTTCGCATGAAGTCGTCCCCTCAGACGGCAGCTGCATATCGCTGCTGTCTGTGATTTGTTCCGGTATTACCAGGGATACGGTTCGCCCGTATAGGTGATGAAGACCGGACCTTCCTTATCGTGACGCCTCGATTCAAACAGGGTGCGCAGCGTTTCCGCGTGCTCATACGGATCCAGCGGCGCCTCGCTGTTGCCGGGATTGGTCCGGATCCAGCCCGGATGAACACAGATGATATTCAGGTTCGGATCGTCTTTGAAATAGTTGTGCATCGTCATGGTCGCCATATTCAGGGCGGCCTTTTCCATGCCGTAGTCGATATAGCACGTCCTGTAGCACCGGCCGATGCTGCCTGCCTCGGAAGAGATGTTGACCACCAGCGCGCCGATCGCGCTGTTTTTCAGCAGCGGCAGAAAGGCTTTCAGCACGCGGAGAGGGCCGACCGCGCCGACATTGATTACCGGTGCCACCTGGTCCAGGTCAAAATCCGGCAGTTCCTTCAGGATATCGGCGGAGGCGGTCACAGCATTGTTGATGATCAGGTCCATGCACGGCACCATCGCCGCTACCTCCTGCGCCGTTGCGTTCACCGATTCGGTGGAAGAAATATCCATGGTGATGACAGACAGCATGTCCGGGTACGATTTCTTTAGCTCTTCCAGCGCTTCCGAGGGACGGCGGATGCTGGCAAACACCCTGTCGCCGTGTTCCAGATAGCGTCTGACCAGGTTGAAACCCAGGGCATAAGGCCGTCCCGTGCCCGTAATCAAAACATTCTGAGACATATGGAAACTCCTTTCATCTGACGGAATCGTATTTCACTCCATGTCCGGATGCTTACAGTATCCTGACCAGTTCGCAGTTGTCCGTTTTCGCGCTCCAGAAATCCTTGAGCGGGATTCCCCTGATTCTGCCGATGATGCTGCAGTTCATGGTCACATGGCCGACGATCAGGAGGTCCTTGCCCTCCCGCAGCAGCGGCCCTGCCACTTCCTGCATGAAGCTGCCCGTCCTGGCATAGAGGGATTCATAGGTTTCGGCGCCGCTGCCGGCGACATACCGATCCGGCGCGCTGAACGCCTCAGCGATCGGGCAGTCGGGAAACAGCGAACCGTACTTCACGCCCTCGAAGTTCCCGAAGTTCATTTCCGCCAGCCGCTGGTCGGCGATGATGGGCACGTCCCTGCCCCGCAGCAGGATTTCCGCGGTCTCCCGGGCACGCTTCAGCGGAGAACAGTAGCAGATATCGAAGTGAATGTCCCGGTATTTCTGTCTCGCGTTTTCAGCCATGGCCCGCCCCGTGTCGTTCAGCGGGATATCCGTTTTTCCCTGCAGTTTGTGCTGAAGGTTCCAGTCCGTCTGGCCGTGGCGCATGATATACAGCATAGTTTTTCCTTCGCCTGATTTATCCAAAGTCGTTTATTCCGGGCATTTTCGACCGTACCCGGAAACGTGAAAAAACAACGGAGCAGCTTGATGGTGTCTGCTCCATTGTTTGTCTGCCTGTTATCCGTTCAGTTCCGCCCAGGCGCGCTGCAATTCTTCAATGATGTTCAGATGCTGCGGACAGGCAGCCTCGCACGCGCCGCAGGCGACGCACTTGTTCGCGCCTTGATCCTTTTCCCGGATCTGCTTGAGGCCCCAGTGCCACTTCGGATCTATCTCATACAGGGACACCTCGTTCCACGCGGCAAAAATGCCCGGGATGTTCACGCCGTTCGGGCAGGGCATGCAGTAGCGGCAGCCGGTGCAGCCGATCCTGGTGCGGCTGAGATAGGCTTCGCGCACGCTGTCCATCAGGCGGCGTTCTTCTTCGCTCATGACGCCGGCTTCGACCGTGTCGAAGATGCGCAGGTTCTCGTCGATCTGCTCCGCTTCGTTGCAGCCGGAAAGCACCACAGAGACTTCGGGATGGTCGCACAGCCAGCGGAAGGCCCATTCCACGGGCGACCGCTTGATGGGGAACGCGTCGTACAGCGCCTGTACGTTTGACGGCGCCTTGGCCAGGCGGCCGCCCAGCAGGCCTTCCATGATGACCACAGGAATGCCCTTGCTGGCTGCCAGCTGCAGGCCCTTCGTGCGGGCCTGGTCGTTGATGTCCATGAAGTTGTACTGGATCTGAACCATGTCCCAGTCGGAGTCGTTGATGATATACTCGAAATCCTCGTACGAGCCGTGGAAGGAAAAGCACTTGTAGCGGATCTTTCCGGCTTTCTTCATATCGTCGAAGAATTCCGGGGCGCCGATGGACTTGAAGTATTCCCAGCCCTTGCGGTCAATGCCGTGCATCAGGTAAAAGTCGATGTGGTCGGTCTGCAGCTTGCGCAGTTCCTCATCCAGCAGCGCCTGCATGCTGGCGCGGTCATGCACAGCGTGCTCAGGCATCTTGGTCGCGATGGTGACCTTGTCGCGGTAGCCGTCCTGGAGGGCTTTGCCGAGGACGATCTCGGACGTCTTGTCCAGGTAGACGTACGCGGTATCCATATAGGTCACGCCTCCGTCGATCGCACGACGGATCAGGCTGATCGCCTTCTGCTCGTCAATGACGCTGTCGCCGGAAGCCTGCCCGTTGAAGCGCATGCAGCCCAGGCCGAAGGCCGATGTCTGGATACCCAGTTTGCCCATGGTGCGGTATTTCATATGATTCTCCCCCTGTTAATTGATCAGTTTTTTTGCGATATATAGAGCCAAGAGGCGGCAGCCGCCCGCTCAGCCCAGCCGGACTTCAGTGCTCATATCAGCGTCCAGCTTCAGCGCCGCGCTACCGGTATCGGAAGTGAGCGAATAACCACCTTTGAATCCGGAGAAAACGAGACAGCCTTCACCGTCCGTCACGAGCGATTCATGCGTCTCCCAGGTGCCGTGAATCAGGTCCCGCAGCGCGTAATAGGCCGGCTTCTCGCTGTTGTCCTCGCGCACCAGGCCTGAAGGTGCTTTCAGCCAGCAACCATCATTGAAGTCCCAGGAGGTGATCGCCTCGACCAGCGGATGGCTGAACAGCACGGAATACATCTCAGCGATCTCCCGCGCCTGGCGCTCCTCCCCTTCCGGCGTCGTGGGCCAGCTGTCCACCTGCCAGTCATTCAGATCCACGATGTGGGCGGGCATGATCTCGCCGGAAATCAGCGTATTCTCCGTGAAGTGGATCGGCAGCCCGAACCGGGAGAAGCGCTCCAGCACGTCGTTCAGCTTCTCCAGCCCCCAGTAGCCCTGGTGCTGGTGGCTCTGGATGCCGATCGCGCTGATGGGCACCCCGGCCTCCAGCAGCCCCTCCAGCAGGATCTCGTACGATACACTGGTGTTGAAATCGTTGATGAGCAGCACGGCATCCGGATTGCTTTCCTTCGCCGCAGCGAACACGTCCTTCACAAGGCTGATGCGGCCCTTCTCCTTGCAGATGCGGGTAATGGCGTTGTCGTACTTGTCGAATACCGGCATGATCACCACTTCGTTGATCACATCCCACATATCGACCACGCCTTTATAAGCGGTGACATCCCGGCGGATGCGCCTAAGCTGGCGGCGCAGGATCTCGTCATTGTCATACTGCATCAGCCACGGAGCACAGGCCGTATGCCAGCAGAGAGGATGCCCCTTGACCCGAACGCCCCTCTCCTGCAGCCATTTGGCGGCGGCCATGGTTTCCGTAAACGCGGTCTGGCCCTCAACCGGCTCATAACGGCCCCAGTAGAAGGGGAGCGTGCCGTAATTGAACAGGGCCAACCACTTATCCAGGCGCTCTTTCAGGAAACGCTTGCGTTCCTCGTTCTGCGCCTTCATCATCGCCACGGCGTCGAACGCGCCGCAGCCGAACAGAAACCGGTGCGAAACCTGGTCCACCCGTACGGCCCGATTCGCCGCAGGTGTACCGTCCGGGTTCAGGAGCTTCAGACAGGCTTCCGCCCGGCGGTGATTCAGCTGATCCATGGTGCTTCCTCCTGTATCGCTTTACAGTTCAGTACTCTTCACACGCGGTATACATAATTCGCTTTTCTGGGGGCGGCCGGCCTGCAGGCCCCATTCTCATAACCGAGGATGCAGTGGCCGATGCCCTCATAATCGCCCTCGATGCCCCATGATTTGAGCAGGGCTTTGCCTTCCGCGCTGTCGAATTCTTCTTTCGCCCGGTGTATCCAGCAGCTGCCGATGCCCAGGGCGTGCGCCGCGTTCATCAGGTTGCCCATGACGAGGCTGCCGTCGTACAGATAAGTCGGTACTTTGCGGTCCGCCAGCACCACGACGACCATCGGCGCGCCGTAGAACGGATCGTTGTCCGCGCCCATCACCGCGGCATTCATGCGGGAGAGTCTGTCACGCGTATCCTTATCGGTCACGGCGATCATGATCGGCGACTGCCTGCCCATCCCGGTGGCGGCGTACGTACCCGCTTCCAGGATCTGATCCAGCAATTCCTGCGGAATGGGATCGGATTTATAACTGCGGCAACTGCGGCGCTCCATCAGGGTTTTCAGGCTTTCGTTCATAGGGTTTCCTCCTCTTTTCGCTATGGTTTTTGTACGCTTGACATCAGGTGTGATTCTCTGTATAATCATTCTAAACCTTAAAGTTCACTCTAAGTCAATAGTGATGAGGAGGAAATTTATGTATTCCATTCAGGATGTCAGCAAAAAAACCGGGCTTTCCGCCCATACCCTGCGCTATTATGAAAAGGAAGGCCTGATCAGCGGCGTGGAACGCAGCCAAGGGGGATTCCGGCAGTATACGGACGAGGACCTGGAAGCGCTGGGGCTGATCTGCTGCCTGAAAAACACGGGCATGTCCCTGCAGGAGATCGCCGAGTTCGTACGCCTGACCTACCAGGGCGACTACACCCTCAAAGAACGCGTAGAACTCCTGCGCCAGCACCGCGAAAACGTCGTCCAGCGAATGGCGGAGATGCAGCGGTACCTGGACAAGGTGACCTGGAAAATCAATTTCTTTTCCGAAAAGCTCCGCGCATACGAAGAACAGCAGGCTTCCCGAAAGGATGCCGGCTGAATATATCAAAAGTGGGCTATTGCAAGCAGCATAATGCAACAGCCCTAAAGAATATGCAAGAGTAGTAAAGCAACAAAATCCGGGTGGCTCGGAGGGCGAAGCCCTTCGAATGAAAATCCGCAGTAGCGACATGTGCAGTGCGAGGAGAATTTTCGCGGAGCAGGGCCTGCACTGCGGGAGCGAAAATTCATACCCTGCGCCTTTTCCGCCCGGGCGGCGGAGACCGCCGCGCCCAGTGGGCGATGAAGGTGGATGAAGCCGCAATAAGGCACAGAGCGCGAAGCGCGACAATGCCGAATTGAGGCAGGTGCGAGAGGAAAAGGCGTTATGTCGATCAAATGGAAACATGATTTCCATTTGATCGAAGGGGCTGTGTATCAGCCCCTCAGTATTCAATTACCCTGGGCAGTTGCTTTGCCTGGTCGACCCACTTGGTGACCATCTTCAGAACGGGAACGCTGCGTACCAGATTCTTTTCCTCATTGACCTTTTCCATGGCTGCGGTCAGGTTTTCGGGCACACGCTTCGCCAGTTCCGGAACGGTATCAACACCGGTGGCCTCCAGCAACTCCGAGTACTGGCCAGCGACGCCTTTCACACGGAAGAGATCCGCGTGATTGGTCCATCTGAGGATCAGATCATCCGGAATCCCTGTTTTCGCGGCCAGTTCCTTGCGGCCCTGCTTCGTTTTGCAGGTTTCCAGATACTGTTCCGTCGAAACGATACCCACTTCGTGCAGCTTGGCAGCATAAGCTTCTCCGACGCCTTCGATCA
>JAFRNK010000108.1 GCA_017430225.1 Clostridia bacterium
TTCATTTCAGCACTCCTCGTTTGTTCATTCATGGCTGTTCAAGTACTCCTCGAATTCCGGCGTCCGTGACCAGTACCTGACGCCCCAGTTGTCAAAACTCCATTCGTCCATATAATCGTTGCACTCGTAATCCACATACCAGAGCAGGCCGTCTTGGATCACGAAATTGGTCGGGAAATAATCGATGTTCAGGCCCGCGGCTTTCGCCTGCGCCGCCATCTGACGAACCTGGTCGAGATAGGGTTCCGTACTGAGTCCGTCCCGAACGAGGTCAAAAACAGTCGGCCCTTCGATATATTCCTTGACGACCCGCTCGGCAGCCGTATCAATGGCAATCTGTTCAGGGACGCGGATGCCCGCCTGTTTCAGCCGCTCATAATCCCTGGACTCAGCCTCGATCTTGTTGCCGAAGGTGTAGTAATCGCAGGGTTCGTGATGGATCTGTTTGAGAACGGCCTGTTTTCCTTCACGTTCCGCGAAGTAGGAATACCCGCCTTTTCCGTGTCCAAGGAGCCTCAGCAGGGTATATGCGCTGCCGTTGACCGTTACGCACGTACCAAGGCTTTCCGCGGTAAAACCCCTTTTGCAGTCCTTTTCAGCCTCTGTGCTCATCAGCCCGCTCCGTTCACATGCCGAATGTATTCCTCTTTGGGTATCATCGGGGTTTCCAGCGCCGCTACGGTCTCCTTCGACAGGGTGAGTGTCGCCGCGTATTCCTCTCCCGCCTGCTCAAAGCGGCTGAGCAGGGGATCCGCGACAACGGCGGCTTCCGGGATATTCAGCAGGGGCGTTTCCGGCACGCAGACCATGTCCAGGCCGCCGAAGCAGACATTGCACATGGCCCTGAGCCCTTCAAAATTGCCGTCCCAGTTGGGGAATCCGCAGCCGCAGATCACCAGCGTATGGATCCTGGAAAAATCCACCAGCGGCACATGACGAACCGTGCCGTCCGGTTCCTGGACCATCTTCATCCTCACCAGCGGGATTGTACGGTCCAGCACGGCTTTCAGGTGGGAAGGCATACCATAGCAGTACAGCGGAAAGCTCCAGATGATCACATCCGCGTTGCGGTAGAGGTCCAGGATTCCGTTCTGGTCATCCTGGTATACGCAGTGCCCCTCCCCCTGCTGCCAGCAGCCGAAGCAGCCCCGGCAGGGAGCGATCTTTTTATCGATGACGTTGATGACGTTGACTTCATGTTCCTGCTTCTTATTCAGCCCTTTCAGGAATGCCTCCGTGAGACGCATCGTGTCGCTTTTCTTTTTCGGGCTGCCGTTCAATACCAGGATCCTCATTGCTTTCCTCCGTTGTTTTTCTGATCGGCCGCCATGACCGTCGACCTGTACAGCATATACAGCCCAGCGCTCAGCAAAACTGCGCCGATGATGTCGGTCAGCCAATGCACGCCGGCCACCAGCCTGCCGATGACCATGAATGCCGAGAACAGAACGGCGCAGACCGTCACCGCGGTCCTGACGCCTGCATGACCAACCCTCCTGTTGATCTGGAAAATCAGTGTCGGCATCACGCTGAGAACCAGCAGCGTCGTGGATGACGGATAGGACGCTTCCATGGCGCCTTCGATCAGGATAGGCCTGTAATTGATCGGGATCATCTCAAAAACCAGGTAGCAGATGATCACAAGGATATAGTAGATGCCCAGCAGAATGATGTCCGGATCGACTTTCAGCAGGCTCCGCCGCCTGATCAGTTGGATGAGCCCCAGCAGGCCGAAACCGATGCATACCACGATCGGCACCAGCCCGAGCCAGTCCGTAGCCGTATAGATGCCCATGTGTACGCCGGTCAGCTGATGGAACCAGGTGTTGACGCCGGCAAAGCCGACCTTCGTGCCGTTGACGCCTGCCGGCTGCACATCCACGGTCTGGATGAGGACGGTCCACAGGATAAATGCGAGGATCAGCGCAATCCCGATCGTGATTCCTTTTCTGCCTTTCGCTTTCATGTTCATTGTTTCGTTCTCCTTTATTTGTCTGTTTTTTGATTCTGTATCATTGATTCCTGCCGTCCGGCCGTCACGCTTCAGTGATCGTTTGCTGGGCCCAGGCGAAGAGCCGGCCGGAAAGGCTGTCGAAATCCGCTTCGCCATTCTGAAGCAGTTTAGTGTAGTCTGAAATGATCTCCCGCTCTTGTTCACCGGCGAAGCTGTCCAACTCCAGAAGCTGTCTGCAGAAACGCTTTGTGCGCCTGTAAACGGCAGCCCTGATGACGAAGGTCGCTGCCTTGTAAAGTCCCCTGAGGACTGAAACGTCCCGTTCGAACACCATATTGTGAACACAGCCATGATAGATGTTGCAGGCGCCAATCCTGATTGCCCGGTCGACAGCGTCCGCATCCACTTTTTCAAGGATCGGATCCAGGCTGCCCAGGACCGGTGTTGTATCATGGCAGAACTGGAAGAGGTCGGACGGTTCCCAGCACAGCAGTTCTTCCCGCCCGGAGAGGAACCCGCAGATGAGTTCCCGGTGCTCCAGACCATCCAGCATGCCGCGATATGCCGCTATGTCCGCGGGGCTGAGCGCGTCCAGGATCACGACCATGTCAATGTCGCTGGTTTCGGTCGCTTCTCCCCTGCCGTAACTGCCCTGCAGGCCGACAAACCAGAGCCGGTCGCCGAATGTCTCTTTCAGCGCTTTCATGCAGCTTTCCAGCCAGGAATCAATATCGATCATCGTTTTCTCCTGTTTTTGCCGGGCGGATATTTTTCCGCCTGACGGTATGTACTCCCAATCCTTCCGCCGCCTGCTCAGGCGCGGCTCTTCAGGGCCTCGCACAGTGAAGCCGCGTCGCCCGATACCCCGTCAAAGCGATAGTCATAATCGCCGTCGTCGAAAATACCGTGCTTTTTCTCCAGCATTCTCGCCACAGGTTCAGGCAGGCTGCCATGCATCCTTTTCTTGAAACGTTCCTTGATGGTATCCAGGTCCGCGCTGACCAGGATCCGCACCGCGCCTTCCGGAAGCAGTTCCAGCAATTCCGGTTCGGAGATCACGTAAATGATATGATCCCCGGTAACCGCATTGAGGAGCTTTTCTCTGAACAGCGCAGCCGCTTCACTCTCTGATTTCGCCATCCTCATATAATCCTTGCCCGTGATAACCTCAGCATCGAGCGTGCCTTTGAGGCTGTCCGCAAGCGTGGATTTGCCGCTGCAGTTTTCCCCGATAATTCCAATCACCATGTCTGTTTCTCCTTATCCTCGTTTTATTTGATCATTGAAAACAATACCGGACTGATGAATACCAGATATCCAATCAGTGCCCAAATCATAAACTTCCGGGTCATGAAGATCGCGATAAACTCCCTGATCAGCGCGGACGGCCAGAAATAAAGCGCGACGTCCGCACCGATGCCGGTGCACTTCAGCCCGACTTCCCTGGCCAGCCGCAAACACCGGTAGATGTGGTAGTTGCTGGATACCAAAGCCGTTTTCTTTCCGCCCGTTCCCGCATCGATGATTGCTTTGGAATTCGTGAGGTTTTCCCGGGTCGTCGCCGAGCTGTCTTCCGGGATGATGTCCTCTTCCGGGATCCCGTGGCTGATCAGGTACTTCTTCATCGCTTCCGCTTCGCTCAGCTTCTCGTCGCTCCCCTGCCCGCCGCTGGGAATGATGATCGGCTTGACCTTACATTTCCGGTAGATATCGATCGCCTTGTCCACCCGGTTGGAGAGGAGCTTCGTCAGTCGTTCACCGCCGGCCAGCCCGCAGCCATGGATAATGACGTAATTGAAATTCATCCTGTGCGGCATGATCTGCATGAAGACGGTATATACGACGAAGCTCAGCATGAGGAAGCTGAAATAGAATACCGTAAACGAGATGAACAGCATCCAGCGGTCCGCCTTCCCGATGCTGATGAATTCAGACACATGGAATACGTAAACCACCGTGGCGATTTCCCCGATCCCTACGATGATTCCCAGCGCCAGCGACAGGATATGCGCAAGGCAGAGTGATTCCCGCCGGATCATCTGGATTCCGTTGACGATCAGCAGGATGGGGACCATAAACAGGAAGAGCATCACGATCAGGAAACAGACCAGCAAAAACGTCGCCCTCGCTTCACCGGAGAAAAACCCGGAAACGAAAATCATGGTGACCATCAAAGCGATCATCAGCAGGATGCTGTTCAGATACCGCTGCGGCCTCAGGACCGTGAACGCAACGGTCACCGTCCAAATGGCCGCGAATACCGGTCCGATGGTCCTGAGGTTTTCAAGAATTGCATTCATCGTCATTTCACCAGCGCGCTGAACAGCGCGTCTTTGTCATAACGGCCTTCCGGCAGGCCGGGGATTTCTTTGTATGCTTTGCAGACGGACAAACTCACTTCCGCTCCGATCGCGAATATCTCTTCGTCCGTATAGGGGCAGTCGTCCGTGACGATCAGGGTGGCAATGCTGAACGCTACGAGCCAGATATCACGGAAGTACTTGTCGGCGGCTGCAGCATCCATTTTGTATATCCGCATGAGGGAAGGACGCGCCATTTCCTGGGAAAAGCGCAGCGCAGCGATCGCGCCGTCGGACGCCGCGCCGGGCCTGGTCAAAAAAAGCAGCTTGTAAAGCTCCCGTTCTTCTCGGGCGAAGCGGATGTACTGCTGCCAGATACCCAGAAAGGGAATCGGTCTGGTCAGCCCCTCCTCGATGTAGTCACGGTAAATGCCTTTCGCCAGTCCGTATACTTCGGCTTTCAGCTGTTCCATCGAATCGAACCAGGTGAAAATAGGCCGGGGTGACACCTTCAACGCCGCGGCGACCTCCCGCGCGGTGAGCGCTTCGATTCCCTTTTGCCTCGCTACGTTCAGCGCGGCGTTGACGATTTCTTCCTTCTGGTATTTCACTTTCGGAGGCATGATGTACCGCCCTTTTCGTGTCATCGGATGTTGCATAACATACGTTGCGCAACGCATGTTATTATATCTGTATCGGGGATCGCTGTCAAGGGAGACTAAAACGAGTCCACGATTATTTTGTTACAATTTTTTATCGAAATTGTTACAAAGTTATTTACAATAATTCGTTTTTTTTGCTATAATGATGGGTACGCAGGATGTACCGGCATCCGGATCATCCTCGCGAATTCTGGAGGACAGATCAATGAGCGCGAAACGCAATCATTATACATCAACTCCGCTGATGCGGATGGATAAACACCCCAAGAGCGTCGAATGGGAAGAGGCGCCCGTGGTCCTGGAGCAGGACGTCACCCGCGTCCGGCACTATAAACTGCTGCAGGTGATCATGATCATCCTGCTGCCCATCGCTTTTATCGTGACCCTGATCCTGGGCCAATCGTCGCTGAGCTGGGGATATGTGGGCGTCAGCATGTTCTTCGTGATGCTGATGTGGCTGCTGCGCGCCTTCGCGCAGAGCGCCCGCGCCAAGCTGACTCTCATCTACGTGCTGGCCGCGGCCGTTGTCGTGGTCAGGCTGATCGTGAGCACCCCCGGTTCCGTCGCGCAGCGCGTGGTCAGCCGGGTCGATTCGAGCGCCATTTTCAATTCCGGCAGCGCGCTGGATACCCCGACGCTTTCTGACTTCGAGGCGACCGACGCCGTCGAGACGCCCGAGCCCGTAGTGACCGAAGCGCCGCGTTCCGCGGCTGAAATGCGGCTGGACGAGTTCATGGAGTACTGGAAAACCGGCGACCGTGATTCCATGGTGAATCTTTGCAGCCCGTCCTGGGTGGACGCCACTGAATCGCCCAAGGGTGACCTCTTCCGCCTGACCGGTATGGTCACGCCCTCCGGGTACTATGTCGAGCGCGTGGACGGCAGCAATACCGACTCTTCCCGCGCAATCATGATGATCGCCTACATCACCAACCAGGACGGCACCACCACGGCCAAACGTTACCAGATCATGATGGTCCGCTCCAACGATACCTGGTATATCAATCCCAACTCGCTGAACGCCATCGGCACCGTCACCGAGGAAGACCAGCCCTTCGAACAGGTCAGGTCCAGCATCACGGAGGCCACGCCCTCCCCCACGCCCGCCCCGACGATCAACCCGTCGATGGTGCTGTATTACAACACCAACGGCGGCAAGAAATATCATGTCGATCCCTACTGCCCCGACGTCGGCAAGCAGTACCAGCCGCTGACCGGCACCTTCCTGTACGCCGAACTGGACGACGCGCAGTTCCGCACCCTGACGCGCTGCCGCAGGTGCAACGCGCCGGAACGGATCACACCTATAAACTGACAGGTAAAACCGCTGGCTGCTATAATAACTATTTGAGTACCCTCATCCGACCTCACTGCGTTCGGCCACCTTCCCCCGATATCGGGGGAAGGCTTTTGGTTTACGCTCTTTGAATTACACCATTTGTCTTATTGCTTCCGAGATTGTGAGGGAACCGATTGATCTGTTCATGAATACAAGAAAAACGTTAATGCTCTGATACCGGCTCTCACATATTGGATGATGCAAAAAAGCCTTCCCCCGATCTCGGGGGAAGGTGGGCCGCAAAGCGGCCCGGATGAGGGCATTCAAATACTTAAGTAACAACCCCTTCCAATCCCTGTATATCATTCCTGATCCTCTCTCGCTTCCTGTTCTTTCTGGATTTCGGGGAAAGCAGAATACATGGGCTCCAGGTCGGGCTGCTCTTTCGTGATCTTCCTCGCGGAATAATTCTTCGTGATTTTCAGCACGAGCCCGCTCAAGCAGACGACGCCGATCAGGTTGGGGATCGCCATCAGGCCGTTGAAGGTATCGCTCAGGTCGATCGCCAGGGAGACGTTCATGGTCGCGCTGATGACCACCATCGAAATGAAGATGATCTTGTACGCCAGCGTGGATTTGGTGCCGAACAGGTATTCCCAGGCCTTGGTGCCGTAATAACTCCAGCCCAGGATGGTCGTGAACGCGAACAGGCAGACAGCCACAGCCAGGAAGACGCCGCCGAAGGTGCCGAAGCTCTTGGCGAATGCTTCCGTCGCCAGGCCAAGCTTGGTCGTGCCGGAGATGGAAGCGCCGGTCTCCAGGTCGACCACGCCGGTGGTCAGAATGACCAGCGCGGTGCAGGTGCACACAATGATTGTGTCCGCGAAGACCTCAAAAATACCCCACAGGCCCTGTACCACAGGCTCCTTCACATTGGACGCGGAATGCACCATGACCGAGGAGCCCAAGCCCGCCTCGTTGGAGAAAACACCGCGCTTGAAGCCCCAGGTCATGGCCTGCGCGATGACTGCGCCGCCCACGCCGCCGGCAGCGGACTTGAAGTTGAACGCGCCTGCGAAGATCGCGCCGAACGCCGCGGGCACCTTCGTGATATTCATGCAGATGATGATCAGGGAACCGATGACGAAAAACACTGCCATAAAGGGCACGATGCGCTCATTGGTCGTGGCGATGCGCTTCAGGCCGCCCAGGATGACTAGGGAAAGCAGCACGATCACCACCAGGCCGGTGACCAGATTGACGGTGCCGGTATCGCCAGGCAGCATCGTATTGATGCTCTCCGTGATCGACGCCACCTGGCCCATATTGCCGATGCCGAAGGACGCGACAATCGCGAAAATGGAGAACAGGAACGCGAGCACCGGCCCGATGATCTTTCCGAACTTCATGCCACCCACGCCGTCCTTCAGGTAATACATGGCTCCGCCGCTCCATTCACCCTTCTCGTTGCGGCGGCGGAAATAGATGCCAAGCACGTTTTCGGAGTAGTTGGTCATCATGCCGACGATCGCGGCGATCCACATCCAGAACACGGCGCCGGGGCCGCCCATGGTGATCGCGTACGCCACACCGGCGATGTTTCCTGTGCCGATGGTCGCCGAAAGCGCCGTGCACAGCGCCTGTAACTGGGAAATGGAATGCCGGTCATGGCTGCTGCGGATGCCCTTTTCCTTTTTGAACAGCCCGCCGATCGTGTTCGACCACATGTGTCCGAAGCGGCGGAACTGGAAAAAGCCGGTCAGCAGCGTCATCAGGATGCCCGTGCCGATCAGCAGGACGAGGGCCGGGACCCCCCAGACCACACCGTTGATCTTGTCGTTGATGGATGCGATAGTTTGCGCGAAATCACTCATAACAGCTCACCCTTTCAGAAATAAAAATGAGATCCGCCGAAGCGAATCTCCTGAAACAAACGGACATAAAGCGCCCACGTATGAGGACGTGTTTCGTCTCTGTCCTTTTGCCTGAGAGATTAGCCGGTGTCCCGGCCTTGCACCTTCGGCACCCGGTATTTCACCGGGCTTCTCCAGAGTGTCATCCGCATACAGTATCGCTTGCGCACCTGAAAGTGTTGCCTCTTCGGTCTCCCCTCCACGGGAAGGGTGTTTCCTGCATGCTTCACATGACGGTGCTATACTACAACCACTCCGTCAGGAAATCAATACGTCCCGCGGGCAGTTTCTGTTTTTTTGCCGCATTTTTCCTGGCAGGACCTGTCAGAAGTAAACCGATTTGACGGTGTTGCACTTCAGCCGTTGGATTCTGCCGGCTTCCTGGCGACGATCAGGTATCTGTGCGTCGTGCCTTCGATATATCCTTTTTCCTCGATCGCGGCCTGCAGTTCCAGGAGCCGGTCAAAACAGCCGCTGACCGAGAAACCCGGAAACTCCCATTCGATGATGCGCGCGAACCAGACCAGCGCGCCGATATCGTAAAACCGGATCGGGCGGAAGGCCTCGTCCGCTTCAGTGATGAGGAAACCCGCCGCTTCAAAAGCTGCCCGCTGTTCCGCGAGGTTCAGGTGCGGGAACGGCTCTTCAGCGTCAGGCAGGACCATTTTTACCAGGTCCCGGTCATTCTCCGAACCCACCTGCTGGGTAACGAACACCCCGCCTCTCCTTAACACACGGCAGATCTCTTTCGGATCGAATGAGCCGTGGCGGTTGATCATCATATCAAAATGACCGTCAGGAAAAGGAATCCGGGAAGGGTCGCTGCACTCCCGCAGGTCGATGCCCAGCGGCAGGAGCGTTTTCCGGCACAGCTCCACATTCGGCGGATAGCCTTCGGTCGCCGAGGTCAGCTCATAGGGGTGATGCAGGGACAGCAGGTACTCCCCGCCGCCCGTATCATAGTCGAGGAGCCGCATATCGGGCTTCAGGTACTTTCTCACAACGCTGTCGTAATCCCATGGCAGATTCCCTTCAGAAATCCGTCCGTCGAGATGGGAAAAATCCCAGCCGTGAATATGGGCAATGCTTTCTTCCTGTTCCCATAAACTCCTGAGCGCTTCGCAATCCATGAACAGCGACCCCTTTTCCGGAAAATGTCCGCGCGAATTTGTTTACCGTTTTTCCTGCAGATCCCGTACGGCCTGCACATCCTCAGGCGTGATCTCCCTGCTGCTGTATCGAGCCGCCTCGTAAACGCCGGCCTGACGCGGGTCGGACAGCGTCTGGCGCGCAGTGCTGCTTG
Organism: Clostridia bacterium; assembly: GCA_017430225.1. Lineage (GTDB taxonomy): Bacteria > Bacillota > Clostridia > Christensenellales > Aristaeellaceae > UBA4246. The sequence continues at coordinate 9,412 of JAFRNK010000108.1, forward strand.
GCCCGACATCAGGGTGGCGGACCAGGAAGTCCCGGTAACTGCGCCGCACCTGCTGGCGCGGGGACAGGCGGTTCCAGGGGACGCGGTCCTGCCTGGCTTGCTGCCGCTTCAGGCGGCGGGCGCGGAATTCACGTTTGACTTCTCCCCAGTCCAGCAGGCTCTCCACCTGATCCTCGTAGTTTTCATTCACAGCATTTATATATGCCCGCAGGTGTGCTATCAGCGCCTTGATGGCGCGCACGAGCGCCTTCCATATGAGGCGCAGGAGGAAGATCAGCAGGATGCCGGCCAATATGAATCCGAGCACACGCACGGCCTTTTCCAGGAACTTCATGATCATGGAGGGATCCTGCATTTCCCCGTCGAGCATTCCGAAATCAACACCGCCGCCGGCGCCGCCCATTCCGCCCATGCCTGACGGCATCAGACGGGATAAGAACTGCATGACCCAGACAAACACCCACTTCAGCATATCCAGGACAGTCCGCAGCGCATGCGAGATCTGCGGTATATGGGTCACCAGCAGGAACAATCCCGTCCAGCCCAGAGCAGCGATACCATTCTTGACCACCATCGCACGGGAGGGCAGCCGTCCGGCGCCGATCCCCTCCGACAGCGATTCCGCGGTGAGCACAAACACCAGGTAAATACAGTAGACCCATGTAAACCCGTTCAGCAGGGCGTCAGCGCCTAGCACAGGGGTCACCTTACCCAGGATCATCATCACGGCAATGACAGCGAGACCGCCGTACCAGACCTCGCTGATATGCCCGCCGCCGGTGACCAGGCCAAGATAACGCGGATACATCAGTGCCGCGATGGCAGAAAAAGCCGCTCCGACCCAGCACCAGACCATATTCTCCGCTCCGCGGCCCAAAAACCATGCCAGTATAAAACAGAGCACCGCGCAAAGCAAGGCGCACGGCACACGAAAACGCGGCTTCAGACACCGGATGCCCGCACCAAACAGGACCGCAGCCGCCAGCGGAAGCAGCATCAGCACCCCAACATCCTGCGCCGCTCCGACCAGCAGGAAAATCGGCACAGGGAGCAGGAAGAGTCCGAAGCCGAAGAAGCAGTTTTTCAGCAGGACCGCTTTATTCATAGGGCACCTCCGGCAGAATGCGCAGGGTCACACTGTTGCCGAGGCGCTCGAGCGCTTGCATCTGTTCCCGGATCTCCGCGCTGTCATAGCAGGACAGGATGACGATGTCTGCGCCGGAAAGGCGCGGCAGCTGCTCCATGAAAGTCGGGAAAGTGCGCAGCATCTGGATCCTCAGCGATGCGAACGCGCACAGCAGGGCTTCCTCCCAGCCGGCGCCGCGCTCAGGCATCATGCAGGTGCACTCGGTGCTCTCGTCAATGGGCATGCTGGCGGCAAACCCCGCTTCCATGCCCCGGCGCAGCGCGTATACGCACATCGACGCGGCCAGTGAGATTCCGTATTCGATGCGCTTCTGCTCGTAGTCCATCAGGTCGGCCCACTGGTTTTCGCTCTTCTGGCCGTTGATCAGCACCATCAGCCGAGGATCGGAAGTAAAATCGTGCGTCTTGACCTGCAGTTCCCCCAGCCGGGCTGTCGCCGCCCAGTGGATATCGCGCTCCGGATCGCCGGAGCGATAGCCGCGGATGCCGTTGACCAGGAACGGGTCCGGCTGGATCCAGCGGCGAACGCTGACGTCGCCCTGCGGGCGCGAGGAAGGCAGGTCTGCTTCCTCCTCGGACACCAGCCGCGGGTACACATAGATCTCCGCCGGCGCAGCGATGTCCTTCGTGATCAGTTTCATACCCAGCAGGTCACCCGCGGTCAGGGACGCCTGCTGCAGGCAGTAATGCCCGCGCTGGCGTAAAAGCACCTGATGGCGGCGCGTGATGCGCGAAAAAGGCGCGAGGGTGAACACGCTCTTATGGTAGTTTCCGCCTCGGATCTCGACTTCCTCGCGCGTACTGAACGCGAATGACGGCGGAATCCTCGTCTCCACCCGGACCCAGGGCAGGAACAGCGGGCTGCGGTTGCCGATCACCTCAATAAACTCCACACGCTCGCCCTCATTGCCCGCCGCGCGCGAAAAACAGCGCCGGTAGGAAAAGCCGCGCATGCCGAATCTGGCCACCAGTATCGCCTGTACTCCGGCCAGCAGAAAAAATGTGATGATGATCAGCAAAAACTCCATATTACCGTTTTTCCGTCGGCACCGCGACCGCCGACACGGCGTCCTGCACGATCTTCCGCCCAGTTTCCGCCTGGGACGCATATCCGCGCGCGATGATCCTGTGGGCCAAAACAGGCACCGCCAGGCGCTGCACGTCGTCCGGAATGACAAAGCCGCGTCCCTGCGTCAGCGCCAGCGCCTGGGCAGCGCGCATCAAAGCCAGCATTCCGCGCGGGCTGACGCCCAACTGCACGCGGTCGTCCTTTCGCGTATACTCGCACAATTCCGCGATATAATTGCGCACGCTTTCGTCCACCTCGCACTGCGGCAAAGCGCGCTGCGCCTCCGCCAGCGCTTCACAGTCGCAGACGGGTTCCAGGGTCTGTATCGGCTCGTCTTTCAGGAAACGGCCGAGGATCCGCAGCGCTTCATCGTGATCCGGATAACCCGGCGTCAGCTGCATCAGGAAGCGGTCCAACTGCGCCTCCGGCAAGGGAAAGGTGCCCTGGATCTCGATCGGGTTCTGCGTTGCGATGACCAGGAACGGCTCCGGCAGGACGTGCGTCACGCCGCCGTCGGTCACCTGCCGCTCCTCCATGCATTCCAGCAGCGCACTCTGGGTGCGCGGCGTGGCGCGATTGATCTCGTCCGCGAGCAGGATATTAGCGAAAACCGGACCCGGATGGAAAACGAACTCGCCCCGGTCCTGGCGGTAGACCCGTGTGCCGGTGATGTCCGCGGGCAGCAGGTCGGGCGTGAACTGGATACGTGAAAAGATGCCGCCGATCGACCTGGCGAAGCAGCGCGCAGTCACCGTCTTGCCGGTGCCCGGCACGTCCTCCAGCAGCACATGGCCGCGCGCGATCACCGAAGCCAGCAGCAGGTCGATCATCTCTTCCTTGCCAACGACGACGCGCGCGATATTTTCCTTGACACGAGCGGCCAGTGCCGCGATTTCAGCAGACTGCATAGGGGGCCTCCTTATGTGCGGATCGGGTCATACAACAAAGTCTTTGACAGTATAACACAGATTCGTAAAAAACTTCAATCATGGCGTTCCTCAATTTTGAAAATTCGCGAAAAAATCCGATTGACAAATGCATGAAAAGCTGTTATTATATGCGAGCTGACGTCGATGAGACCTTCTCATCCCGCCCAGCGCGACTGTTTGGGGCTATAGCACAGTTGGTAGCGCGCTACATTCGCATTGTAGAGGTCAGGGGTTCGAATCCCCTTAGCTCCATTCAAAAACAGGAGTCGCCTTCAGGTGGCTCCTGTTTTTGATATCGAATTAAGGTATTTAGAACCCCATACCGAAACAATGCGAAGCATTGTAGAGGCGCGGAGCTGAGCGCCAGCCCGGTGGGCTGTTCGCCGCAGACGAAAGCGAAGCGGAAGCGTGGTGAGCAAAAGAGCATTGCAAGCGGCAGCACAGCAATGCGACTATTGCGAACCTGACCGAGCGCAGCGAGACGGGGTTCGAATCCCCTTAGCTCCATGAACAAATTCCGGGTATCCGATGGATACCCGGAATTTGTTCATTCGTCCAAGAATTCCGAACCCCGTACCGAGACAATGCGAAGCATTGTAGAGGCGCGGAGCTGAAGCGCCCGCAGTGCGGGATGCAGCGAAGCGGAAGCGTGCTGAGCAAACGAGCGATGCAAGCGGCAGCGCCGGATCGCGACTATTGCGAAGCTGCCCGAGCGAAGCGAGACGGGGTTCGAAACTCCTGAATTCCCGTACTGATACAATGCGAAGCATTGCAGAGGCGCGGAGCTGAAGCGCCCGCAGTGCGGGATGCAGCGAAGCGGAAGCGTGCTGAGCAAACGAGCGATGCAAGCGGCAGCAAGAGTATACCCAAAGCAGCGCCGGGGCTGTAATTCTCTTGCGCAGCAGAATCAGGCGTGATATAATTTCTCTTGTGGAAGCAGGAAAACATAACAAATTCATCTTGAACAGTGGGAAAAAATCTCATGAAAAAAATGATTTCTATTAGTATTCCCATGCTGTTGATCCTGGCGATGGTCTGCTCCGTCTTCGCAGAGCCCGTCGAAGTACTGCAGCCGGGCTGGCAGGGAACCCTCTCCGGGATTGACGGCGTTCTCAGTGTGACGGAAATCCCCCTGGACGAGGGGCATCTCTTCAATGAAGAATACCTCGTTGTTTTTGAACAGCCGCTGGACTGGAAGAACCCGGAGGCGGGCACCTTTCCCCAGCGGGTGCTGATCTGTCTGCGGGAGGATGCTGCTGTGAACGTAATCAGCACGGCAGGTTATGCTCTGGCAGACGTCAAGATTGGAAACCAGGTGCCCAATCCGGAGCAGCTTCTGAAGAACCCGGCGATCGTGGCCGAGCCGGCCGTGCTCCTGGAGGGCAACTACATCCAGATCGAGCACCGCTTTTTCGGCAAGTCCCGGCCGGAAGCCCTGAGAAATGACGAAATCACCGACTGGGAATACTACACCGCGGAGAACGCGGCCAACGACTATCACCGGATCTATACAGCCCTGGCCCCCCTGCTGTCCGGGAAGTGGATTGCCACCGGTGCCAGCCGCGGCGGCGATATGACCAATACCTACGGATACTTCTTCCCGGGGGATATGGATGTCTATATGCCCTACGTTGCCCCCAGCGGCATGCTCCGGGAGGACTCCCGATTCTATCCCTTCGTATATGAAGAGATCGGCAACACCGCCTTCGGGGAAGAAAAAGCCGCGGAGATCCGTGCCATGCTGCTCTCTTTCCAGTTGATGTTGATGACACATAAGGCGGAGATTCTACCCAAATTCGAGGCCGTGGCACAGCAGATGGGCTGTATTTTCCGCCCACAGGTGGATCTGGCCGTGGTCTATGATGTGTGCGCTCAGGAATTCGGCACCCAGTACTGGCAGTATCAGTCCATGCCCTTCGAGAACGTTCAGCAGGTGCTGGATATGCCGGAGACTACCCCGGAAGAACTTCAGTCGAAGCTGGATGAGGCCCTGAGGCTGATGATTCAGATCCAGTCCCCCTCTGATTTTTCCGCCAACATCTGGGCCTGGCCCTATTACGTCAATGCCGCCACCACCTACGGCCAGTTTCGGTACGATTTTTCCGCTATACGCCGTGTGCTGGAAGAAGCTGGGGTGAAGGACGCCCTCTCAGTGACAAAAGAGATGGAGGAGGGGCTGATCTGGAACATCGTCTTCACGGATGAGCAGAAGGCCGCCTTTGTCTACGATGGATCGTACCGCCAGGCCATGCTGGAGGCACTGAAGACGACCGACGCAAAATATCTGATGATCTTCGGCGCCACCGATCCATGGACCTCCGTGGGTATCACGGAATGCGATAACCCGAACGTGAAAATCTATATCCATCCGACCCTGCCTCACAGCGCTTCCGTTTCTACCATGCCGGAGGAGATGCGGACGGAAGTGACGGCGGTATTGCAGGAATGGCTTGCACCCTGATCAGAAAACCAGACACCAGCAGACTTTTTTCGAAGTTGCGTATACCCCACGAGGACTGGGGCGTAAGTACGGTTACTTCGTTAGCGTGCTACATTCGCATTGCAGAGGTGCGGAGCCGAAGCGCCCGTACTGTTCTTATATTGCATTCTGAATCCATCTGTACATTGAATACAATTTGTGATATCATCCAATCCGTGAAATCTGCAGCAATCAGCATTTTTCCGAGGTGAACGAATTGGAATTCCTTGATATCGTCGATGAATCCGGCCAACCGACCGGGAAAACCGTCTCCCGCCGGGATGCCCATGAATACGGCATCCTTCACAGAACAGCGCACGTGTGGGTGGTCAGAGAACAGAATGGACATACCGAGGTCCTTCTCCAAAAACGCAGCGAGGAGAAAGAATCCTATCCGGGCATGTACGATACATCCTCCGCAGGACACATTCCGGCCGGAGAAGAGCCGCTTCCCTCGGCGCTGCGGGAACTGTCAGAAGAACTGGGGATCGCAGCCTCTCCCGATCAGCTTCATTATGCTGGCACTTTCCGCGTCAGGTATGAAAAGGTATTTCACGGCAGCCTGTTTCGGGACAACGAAGTGACCCAGGTCTATGTATACAGTGAACCGGTCGAGATCGAGTCCCTGCAGCTGCAGGAAAGCGAAGTTTCCGAAGTGAGATGGTTCGATCTGGAAGCTGTATGGAATGAAATACAGAGCGGAGACCGGAGCCGGTTCTGCGTGCCAACAGCAGGATTAGAGATCCTGAAAGCCTACCTGGAACAAGCATCATAAACGTGGCGGAGACCGCCCAAAGGAGCGGTGGGAATAAACCATGAGAAGATTGGAAACGGTATTCAAGCCCGAATCGAAATACAAAGCCTTTTTTCTGTCGGTGATGACCTTCAGCCTCGCATACGGGCTGTATAAAGGCGTTATCGACAATTACCTGGCGGAGATCGTGGGGATGTCCGGCTTCGACAAGGGTGTATCAGAGTTCTTCCGTGAGCTGCCGGGTCTGCTGCTGGTATTCATTCTCGCCGCGCTGTACACTTTCTCTGCAGAGCGTATCTATAAGCTCGGGGCGCTGTTCATGCTGGCCGGCATGGCGGCGCAGGCCATGGTGGCTCCCAGCCGGGTGCTGGTCATCCTGTGCATATTCGTCTATTCTCTGGGTGACCATATGCAGCTTGGCATGCGCAATACACTAGCGTTGCAATATTCCCGGGAAGGGCGTGGCGGCGAGGCGCTGGGGCTTCAGAACGCCGCGCAGCAGATTGGTACGCTGGCCGGATTCCTGGTCATCATCGGGACCTTTTCCCTGGTAAAGGCTTCGTCCGGCCTGTACCGCATCGTCTTTGCGGCCAGCGCAGGCATTATCGGCCTGGGCTTCATTTCCAGCCTGCGCGTGACGGGCGACAGCGTTACGGACGCAAATAAAAGGCGTTTCTACTTCAGGAAGAAGTACACCAAGTACTATATGCTGGAAGTATTCTACGGCGCGCGCAAGCAGGTGTTCTTCACCTTCGGCCCGTATGTGCTGGTGCTGTTTTACGGCGCGAACGCCATGGTCATCAGCACACTGTTCGCCGTATCCTCCATCTGCGGTTTCTTCGCGTCTCCGCTGGTGGGCAAAATCATCGACCGGGTCGGCTACAAGGCAGTCATGGTGGCGGATACCCTGATTCTTGTCATTGTTTGCTTCTTCTACGGCTTTGCCCATCACATTTTTCCGCAAAACGTTGCTTTTATCGTATGCTGCCTGAACTATATACTGGATTCGATCATTTCACTGGCATCCATGGCCTCGAACGTTTATGTGCAGGATATCTCCGACAATGCGGACGAGGTTCGGGCGACGATCTCCACCGGTGTTTCGGTCAACCATCTCATTACCATCTTCATCGCCCTCTTCGGCGGCTGGATCTGGAAGGCGCTGGGCATCGAGACACTGTTCATCCTTTCGGCGGTGCTGGGCCTGTGCAACAGCGCATACGCGGCAACGATCAAAAACGGAAAAAACAAGCCCGCATGAACGAACACGGAAGATCAGGTGAGTTATGAAGAAAACATATATCACGACGATGCCCAACCACATCGGCGCTTTTCTGAAAGCAAGCGAGTGCTTTGCGGCACTGGGCGTCAACATTACCAGGGTAAGCTATAACAAGCCGGTGGATTCCCACACGCTGTTCATCGACGCTGAAGGGAGCGAAGACCAGCTGAAAGCGGCTGATGAGCAGCTCGCACAGATCGGCTATCTCCAGCACTCGGACAGTGCCAAGGGCATCGTGCTTGTGGAATTCCAACTGAGGGACGTGCCGGGCAGCGTCACGGCGGTACTTCGGATCATCAGCGAATACCGGCTGAACATTTCCTATATCAGCTCCCAGGAAAACGGCAGCGAATACCAGGCGTTCAAGATGGGCCTGTTCGTGGAGGACGAGGCTGTACTGAGGGCGTTCCTGGCGCGGGTGGAAACCCTGTGCCCGGTGCGGGTGATTGACTACAATCATTCAGAGAAGGTCTACGACAACAGCATCTTCTATCGCTCCTTCGTCTCAGGGCTGATGCAGACGCTTGAATTGCCGGAAGAGAGCAGGGATGTTCTGCTCGTCAATTCCAACATGATCATGCAGCTGCTGGACGAAAAAGGCCTGTCGCCCTACAAGACCTTCGAGAGCATCAGCCGCTTCGCGGAGCTGCTGTCCGCCTGCCGCGGAAGCGCCTTTTCGCCGAGGATTTCCCGGCACAAAATCACGGAAAACACCCAGATCACGCTGATCGAGCCGCCCTGCGGCAGCAACACGGCGATCCTGCAAAGCGGCAATGAGGTCCTGTTCATCGACTGTGGTTACGCGCTGTACCGACGTGAGATGGAAGCGCTCTTCCGCCGGCTGCTGCCTGCCTGGGACGGCATGCGCAAGCGCATATTCATCACCCATGCCGACCTGGACCACTGCGGGCTGCTGCCGATGTTCGACGAGGTTCTGGCCAGCGCGAAATCGGCCGAGTGCCTCGCGCTTGAATACGAAGGAAAGCCCGGCTTCCGGGAACAGAACCCGGTGCACCAGCCCTACATCAGCATCTGCAAGACGCTGACGCGCTATGCGCCGCCAAAACCGGAAAAGGTACAGGCGCTGTGGGATGTTCCGGGCGAACAGGAAACGCCCCTTGCTCAGATGGGCTTCTTCTGCTTTGGGGAGATGTGTTTTGAGGTATTCCAAGGCGCAGGCGGCCACCTGAGAGGAGAAACCGTGCTGATCGACTTCACCCATCATGTAGCTTTTACAGGCGATATCTACGTGAACGTCCACGGAATGACCAGGGAACAGGCGACCTATAACCAATATGCGCCGGTACTGATGACTTCGGTGGATACAGATCCAGCGCTGTGCGCGGAGGAGCGGCGGGCGGTCATGCAGCGTCTGGGCGTAGGCCAGTGGCAGATATTCGGCGCCCACGGCATGAAGAAGGATTACCAGGTATCTGAGGATAAAACCCCCTGAAAACAGATTACACTGAAAAAGCCGGTCCTGAAATGAACCGGCTTTTTCATTACCTTGACTCGCAATACAGAGAACGTCTCACTTTTTCCAGACGTGCAGCACCCATTCGCCATAGGTGTCTTTGGTATAGAATTCAAAACCAGAATCGGCACTGTAACCGTCCGGAACTTTGAGCAGCTGTACATGATAGACGCCCGGCGCGCCATTGAAAGTGATCGTGCCGGTCGCATCGCCCGCCGCCATGGTACAGGTCGTATCCGTACAGAAATTGACGTACACTTTCGGGACCGGCGCTCCGTTCTGGTCGACCACATGCAGGACATACGCCTGCAGAGATTCTTCCTGAACCGGTTTTACGGACTCCCACCGGGCATTCCCATATCCGTACGCTTCCAGCATCGCAACTACTTCATCGATGTATTTCTCGTCCGGTATCAGTACGATTTCAAGCGCTTCAGGGTCGGTAATGCTGAGGTTCAGGTCCATCATCACGCATTCGGCTATATGGCTTTCATCGGCCGCTGAGGGCATCGGAGCTTCATAAACGAACGCGCCGATTTCCGGATCGTAAAGATCCGAGACAACTTTTATATCCTGTGTATTGTTCACATAGTAACTGAAAACCATTTCAGTCAGGTCATCATTCGCTTTGATCTCCATCCGCAGATGAGCCGTATCATCCGGAACCACATATATTGTCACCGGATCCTTCAACCCGTCCGCATAGAGAATGATATTCCTGACGTCTTGATTCGCTGCGGTCAGCGACCGAACTGCGGAAACCGGAAAAGCGGCAGTGGACGTATCCGGCGGTGTCTCCGTCAGGGAAACCGTTTCGGTATAACTGTCGCCGAGAAAAGCTTTCACGGCGCGCTCTGCATCATTTTCGGAAAGGAAAGCACTGACACGGACAAAACCGACATTGCCGAAACGGTCTACAATCAGCGTATCCGGTATGGACGTGACGCCGAGCAGCTGATGCACCCCACTGTCATCGTCGCGGCCCATGGGAAAAGCAATGCCGTGAGCCTGCCGGTATTCCTCGATCAGCTCCAATGTATCATTCGTCCCGACAGACAGCGCAATAAAGGCAACGCGGTCGCTATACTTTTCATACAGATTATTCAGGAGTGGGAACTCCCTCTCGCACGGCCCGCACCATGTCGCCCAGATATTGATCACGACGGCTTCATGATCTTTCAGCGCTTCGGACAGGGTAAAGGTCTTTCCCTCCGAGTCCGTCACCGTGAAATCCGGAAGGGGTTTCCCCAGGATTCCGGCGGCATCCGCCGCCGCATTCCCCAGATACAGGGTCAGTGCAAGGACCAGCATCAGCATAAGAGCAGCTGTCTTTTTCATCGTTCATACCTCTTTTTTTGATTTCTTTGAGTTTGTTCATCCGTCTCGGAATGCAGTCCGATATATTATAAGGCTTTCAGACCTTGTTCCGTTGTATCACAGCATATCGCGGATAAACCGGTTTGCTTCCTCCAGCACCCGCCGTGTGCCTTCATGTTCGAACAGCCCCAGCGCTTCTTCGTAGGGGAGCAGCAGGACGCGCCGGATTTCCCCCTGCCGCGGCGAAAGCGGTTCACCGTCGTATTCTGCCAGGAAATACGTCACCCGCTTGCTCGTGCCGGGCTTTTCGGCCAGCTCGTATTCGTCCTGCGCACGGAAGCCGTCAAGCAGCACCGGTGTCCAGCCGATCTCTTCAAGCACTTCACGCCGCGCTGTCTCAGTTTCGGTCTCTCCCGCTTCCATATGGCCCTTGGGGAAGCTGTACGCGCCTTCCTGTTCCTGCACGATCACAAACAGGATTTGTCCTTCCCTTCTGGCAAACACGACAGCTCCGCACGATCTTTCCCAATTCATACGGTTTTCCTTTCAAGAATCAGCGTTGCTTTGAACAGTGGTTGCAGAAGCATTATACACAAATGGATGCACATTCGCAAGCACAGTTCAATTCATGCTTGAACCGTATTTCACTTTTTCAAGGTCCGCCCGCTGGTAAAATACTTGCCCGGCTGTTATGCTTGGCATATCAGAAAGGGGGGATGTACCATGGCCGGTGTCAGGAAAACAACTGTACCAGAAGATCCTAATAAAACCACGACAGGAAAGTAGGGCTGCGAAATGAGTATCTGCAAAGCGTTTTTGATGGATGACCCCAGGGAGGCGTACACGCATATCCGGAAGAATTTTGAGACGGTGACGGAATACGGCGACTTTGCCTATGGGCATGCCCTGTACACCTGGGACGACGGGCACCGGACGCTCGGCCGCTGCCGTGAATGCGGCGCGCTCATCATGGTCCAGCGTTCCGAATTTCACAGTTTTACGGATGACGACAGCTATTACGCGGATTTTTTCCCGATCGAAAGCGTCCGGGAAGCGGAGCAGCTGAACCGCAATTACGACGGCTTCGCGATCGAGCACGATTTCCCCCGCCGTTACCTCATGGAGACGAATTTCCGTCTGTCCTGGTCCCACAGTAAATAAATACATTAAAACGCCCGTCCGGCTCTTGCAAAACCTTCTCAAATTCTATATACTGTCAGCAGAATCAATCCGCAAATCAATATTATGAGGAGGTATCGATATGGAGAAAATCAAAGATATGCTGGCCGGAGCCGGCGGGAACATCGTACTGGCGCTCATCGTCACCATCGTCGGGTACTTTGTGATCAAGTATGTGATGAAGGCGCTCAAGAAACTGAAGAGCTTCGAAAAGCTGGATCAGACGGTCGTCCGCTTCGTGCTCAACTTCATCAAGTGGCTGCTGTACATCATGCTGATCATCGCAGTCATCAACATTCTGGGCGTGCCGATGGCACAGGTCATCGCGGTGCTGGCTTCCGCCGGCGTGGCGATCGGACTCGCCCTGCAGGGCGCCCTGAGCAACCTGGCCGGCGGTATCCTGCTGATGGTCCTCCGCCCGTTCAAGGTCGGCGACTATGTGGACGCAGCCGGGGCCAGCGGTTTTGTACACTCCATCAACCTGTTCTATACGGTCATTATGACCATTGACAACAAGCGCGTCACCGTACCCAACGGCAGCCTGATGAACGCCAACGTGGTCGATTACACGGCTGAGCCCCTGCGCCGGGTCGACCTGGTCTTCGCCTGCGCCAAGAGCGAAAAACCCGCTGAAATCCAGCAGTGCATCCTCGACACGGTGGCTACCAGCCAGTTCGCGCTTCAGGATCCGGCGCCGTTCGCCCATATCAGCGGCGGTACCAACGAATCCATGGAGTTCACCGTCCGTGTATGGTGCAAGACCGAAAACTACTGGGATCTTTACTTCGAACTCAACCAGATCATCGTCGAGGCCTTCGCCGCGAAGGGCGTCCAGGCGCCCGCGATGCGCATCCTGAACGAGAAAGCCTGAGAACTGCAATAAAGATGGGCTGTTGCGCTGCAACAGCCCGTTTTTTAGTCTAATTCCACACCCGCTTCTTCAAATTTCTCACGCATCGTGGGATTGCCCTTGGTCAGCTTTTTGATGGTCAGATCCTGTGCCTTGTCGTTGGCCAGGCGCAGCTGGTTTTCTGATTTCGTCAGGGATTCCTTGACACGCTCAAGGTGCTTGATCGTCTCGTCGATCTCGTCGATCGCCTTGCTGAAATGCTGGCTGGCAAGCTGGTAATTGCGGCCGAATTTATCCTTGAAGTCCAGCATGGCCTGCTCAAACTGCCGCACGTCCAGGTTCTGCTGCCGGGCTACCGCTAAATCCCGCCTCGTCTCGACATTCGACAGCGCTGCGTTTCGCAGCAGGGAAATAAGCGGGATAAAGAACTGCGGGCGGATAATAAACATTTTTTCATACCGATAGGCCGTTACGATGCCCGCGTTGTAGTATTCGCTGTCCGGTTCCAGCATCGTGACCAAAACAGCGTATTCGCACTCCTTCTTGCGGCGGTCCTTGTCCAGCTTGTCGAGAAAGTCCTCGTTTTTGTGCTTCTTTTCGGTATTGTCCGCTTCGTTTTTCATCTCGAACATGATGGAAAGCAGCGGTATCCCGTCTTCGGTTGCCTCACGGTAGATGAAGTCGCCCTTCGTACCGCCGATCACTTCGTTGTCTTTCTCGAAATACGCATGCGGGAAGGCCATCATGCGCACCTGGTTGAACGCGGTCAGGCAGTGCTGTTCCAGGCTTTCGCCGATCATTTTCGTGGATTGGCGGAGTTTGAAGTCCTTGTACTGCTCCACCTCGGCTTCCAGGCGGACGACCTCAGTTTTATGGGCCTCGCGCATGCTCTGTTCGCGGATCTCGGCAGCCTGCTGTTCCTGGATGATCCTGCCACGGAGTTCGAGGATTTCGGTTTCCTTCGCCTGAACGGCGGCGGAAACCGCCAGCTGCTTCTCCGTCGCAGCAGCCCTCACCTGCTCCTGAAGGCGGAGGATTTCCATATCCTTCTTCGCGAGTTCCCGCTCGTGGCCCGATTTCGCTTCCGTCAGCGCGGCACGCGCGCGCGCCTCCAGCTCGCGGTGCAGGACGCTTTCCCGCTCGCGCATCTCCTTGTCGAACTGTTCCGTTCGGACCTGGGCCAGGATAGCGGCATAGCCTGCCTCGTCCACCTGGAATACTTTGCCGCAATGCGGGCATTTGATCTCGTTCATATCGTTCTCTCCTTTGCAGGCAATACACGTTTTCCGATTGAATTCCCGAAAAGTGTATCACGGATCTGTTTTTGTTGCAATTCCCGATTTTTATGCTTGCCAATCCCATATAATTGTAGTAATATATTTAGTCGACGTCAGAAAATGACGTTGGTACAATCAAAACGGAGGAATGCATCATGTCCAGCACAGTCGAGAAGATTTCCGGCAATCAAGTCCGAATTCACTTTGATATTCCGGCGGAAACGTACGAAGCCGCTATTCAGAAGGTTTATCTGAAGATGCGCGGCAGGATCCGCGTCCCCGGTTTCCGGCCCGGCAAGGCCCCGCGCAAGGTCATCGAGAATATGTACGGCGCGGAAGTATTCTATGAGGACGCCTTCAACGACGTCGCCCAGGAGCAGTATGACGCCGCCATCGAAGAGCACGACCTCTTCCCCGTGGACCAGCCCACCGTGGACAACGTTGACCAGATGAAGGCCGGCGAAGACCTCAAATTCTCCATCACCGTGTATGTGAAGCCCGAAGTGACCCTGGGGCAGTATGAAGGCCTGAAGGTGACCCGCTTCGTGCACACCGTCACCGACGAGGAGATCGACCGCCGCATCCAGCAGGATGTCGACAAGGCGACCACCGCCGAGGACGTCGAAGGCCGTCCCGTGCAGGAAGGCGATACCGTCAAGCTGAACTATTCCGGTTCCGTGGACGGCGTCAAGTTTGAAGGCGGCACCGCTGAAAACCAGACCCTGGAAATCGGCAGCCATGCCTTTATCCCCGGCTTTGAAGAGCAGCTGGTCGGCATGAGCATCGGCGACGAAAAGACCATCCAGGTCACCTTCCCCGAAAAGTATCACGCTGAAGATCTCGCCGGCAAGAAGGCCGACTTCGAAGTCAAGATCCTCGGCATCCAGCAGGCCGTGAAGCCAGAACTGGACGACGATTTCGCCGCGGACGTCTCCGATTACAGCACTTTCGCCGAGTACAAGGAAGCGATCGTGAAGGAACTGCAGGAGAATGCCGACAAGAACACCAAGACCCGTCTGGAAAACGACCTGATCCAGCAGGCGACCGACGCGGCGGACTGCGACATCCCCGAAGCGATGGTCACCCGCCAACTGGAGATGATGAAGCAGCGCCTCAAGTACAACATGATGTACCAGGGCCTGAAGTTTGAAGACTATCTCAAGTACACCGGCCAGACAGACGCCGACGTCGACGAACAGAACCGCCCGCAGGCCCTGAACGAGATCAAGTCCGAGCTGGTGATGGAAGCCATCGTCGCCAAGGAACAGCCCGAAGTGACTGACGACGACGTCGAAAAGCAGACCGAAGAGCGCGCCAAGCGCTACGGCCGCCCCGTGGAGTCCTACCGCGAGAACATGAACGAGCGCGAGATGGAAAGCATCCGCGAGGAAGTCAAGATGCGCAAGGTGCTCGATAAGATGATCGACACCGCCGTGATCGAAGACAAGGACGACAAGGACCAGGTGAACCTGGACCAGATGGCTGACGATATGATGCAGGTCGTGGATAACCTCGAAGATCAGCCTGAAGACGAGCAGAAATAAGGAGACACAATGTCCATACCCTATGTAATCGAAGAAACCGGCCGCGGCGAGCGCGGGTTTGACATCTACTCCCGCCTCCTGCGCGACCGTATCATCTTCCTGGGCAGCGCCATCGACGACAACGTGGCCAACGTCGTTGTCGCCCAGCTGCTCTTCCTCGAACGGGAAAACCCGGACGCGGATATCTCCCTGTATATCAACAGCCCCGGCGGCTCTGTGACGGCGGGCATGGCGATCTACGATACCATGAACTACGTCCGCTGCCCCGTGCGCACCGTGTGCGTCGGGCTCGCGGCGTCCATGGGTGCTTTCCTGCTGATGGCCGGTGAAAAGGGCAAGCGCTTGGCTCTGCCCAACAGCGAGGTCATGATTCACCAGCCCTCCGGCGGCGCCCAGGGTCAGGCGACCGACGTGCGCATCCAGGCGGAATGGCTGCTCAAAACCAAGCAGAAGATGAACCGCCTGATGTCTGAAATGACCGGCAAGCCCATCGAACAGCTGGAGCTGGACGTGGAGCGCGACCATTTCATGAACGCCCAGGAAGCGCTGGAATACGGCATCATTGACGAGATCTTCCAGCCCCAGGCGAAGGTGAAGCAGAATGGCTAATGACATCCTCAAGGAGCGCAAGCCCCGCTGCGCGTTCTGCGGCAAAAGCCAGGACCAGGTGCGCAGGCTCGTGGTCGGACCGAACGTGTATATCTGCGACCAGTGCATCGAGCTGTGCCGTGAGATCATTTCCGACGACCTCGACCTCGGTCTGAACAACGACAACAGCTACATCCCCACGCCCACCGAGATGAAAGGCGTGCTGGACGATTACGTGATCGGCCAGGACAAGGCCAAGCGCGCCTTGTGCGTGGCCGTATACAACCACTACAAGCGCATCAACGCGCCTCAGGGCCGCAGCGACGTGGAACTGCAGAAGTCTAACGTGCTGATTGTCGGCCCCACTGGCTGCGGCAAGACCTACCTTGCGCAGTCGCTGGCCCGCATCCTGAACGTGCCCTTCGCCATCGCGGACGCGACCACCCTGACTGAAGCCGGCTATGTCGGCGAGGACGTGGAGAACATCCTGCTCCGCCTGATCCAGGCCGCCAACGGCGACGTCAAAGCCGCTCAGCGCGGTATCGTCTACATCGACGAGATCGACAAGATCGCCAAGAAGAGCGAGAACATGTCCATCACCCGCGACGTGAGCGGCGAAGGCGTACAGCAGGCGCTGCTCAAGATCCTGGAAGGCACCGTCGCCAGCGTGCCCCCGCAGGGCGGCCGCAAGCACCCCCAGCAGGAGTTCATCAAGATCGACACGACCAACATCCTCTTTATCTGCGGCGGCGCGTTCGACGGCCTGGCGCAGATCATCGAGCGCCGCGTCGGCAAGAAGACCATCGGCTTCGGTGCGAAGGTCGAAGGCGACAAGAATGTCCATCTGGGCCAGGTACTGTCCGAGATGCAGCCTGAAGACCTCCTGAAGTTCGGCCTGATTCCCGAGTTCGTCGGCCGTCTGCCCGTCACTGTGGCCTGCGAGCCGCTGGACGAGACGGCCCTGATCGACATCCTGGTGAAGCCGCGCAACGCACTGGTCAAGCAGTACCAGCGGCTGCTGAGCCTGGACGGCATCAAACTCAACTTCGACGACGAGGCCCTTTCGGCCATCGCGAAGAAAGCGCTCCTGCGCCGCTCCGGCGCGCGCGGTCTGCGCTCCATCATCGAGGACGCGATGCTGGACATCATGTTCTCCCTGCCGTCCCGCAAGGACGTCGAGGCCTGCACGATCACCAAAGACGTGATCGAGAACCATGCGGAGCCGACCCTGACCCTGAAGAAAACCAAGTCCAAGGACCTGCCCGCGCCTGAAGCGCCGCTCCTGGACGGAACCGCCCAGTCGGCGCCGGAAACAGCGTGAGATCAGGGCATACGCATAAGGACAAGGCATAAGGTACAGTATGATTTACTGAACTTATGCCTTTTTTGTTATCTTTTTACATGGGCTGCGGATGAATTGTTCAAAAACTGTCGGTCGCGAAAAAGGCCGATGCTTCTATTGCATATTCTATTCATTTTGTGTATAATATGCAGAAATCAACCGAAAGGAGAAACGGGATGCGCAGGGGAACGGAAATCGGGCTGTTTGCGGGACTGACAGTGCTTGACCAGCTGGTCAAGCAGCTGACAGTACATCGCACAACCCTGCTGATTCCCGGCGTTATCCGCCTTCAATATACCGAAAACCGGGGCTTCGCCCTGGGGCTGTTTGACGGTGCCGGCACCGCCGCGCTGGTGATTTCGCTGGTCGTGTTCATCGGGGTCATCGTCTGCCTGTTCCGCGTGCCGCGGGCCTCTGCCCTGCGGATTCCCCTGATCGTCATTTGCGCAGGTGCGCTCGGCAACCTGATCGACCGGGCCTTCCTGGGCTATGTGCGGGACATGTTCGAACTCCTGTTCGTGCGTTTTTACGTGTTCAACCTGGCGGACGCATACGTGACGCTCGGCGCGCTCGCCTGCGCGGTCCTGCTGCTCAGGCAGGACGGAAAGGAGCAGGCATGAACGGAGAGATCCTTCAGGCCGTCTGTGCGCAGGACGGCGAGCGCCTGGACGTATGCGCTTCCCGGGTCTGTACCTCCCGCGCACAGGCCGCCCGCCTGATCAAGGAAGGCCGCGTCACCGTCAACGGCCGGATTCAAAGCAAAGCCGGCTTCGAGCTGAAGGCCGGCGATGCTGTCGAAGTCGACCTGCCGCCTGTCCGGGAGACGGAACTCGTCGCGCAGGACATCCCGATCGAGATCCTGTACGAGGACGAATACCTGGCTGTAGTCAACAAACCCGCGGGACTGGTAGTGCATCCCGGCGCGGGTAACCCGGACGGCACCCTGGTAAACGCCCTGATGGCGAAGCTGAACAGCCTGTCCGGCATCGGCGGCGAACTGCGGCCCGGCATCGTGCACCGGCTGGACAAGGATACCAGCGGGCTCATCCTGATCGCCAAGGACGACGAGACGCACCAGGCGCTTTCAACGCAGCTGGCCGACCGCGAGATGGAAAAGCACTACCACGCGGTGGTGGAAGGAAAGTTCAAAGACCTGTCCGGCCGCATCGAGGCCCCGATCGGGCGCAGCGCGAAAGACCGCAAGAAAATGGCCATCCGCCCGGACGGGCGTTATGCCCTGACAGAGTGGAAAGTGCTGAAACCGGATTTCCGGCACGGTACGCTGCTGGACGTACACATCCTGACCGGGCGCACGCACCAGATCCGCGTTCATATGGCGTCGATCGGGCATCCCGTCATGGGCGACCCGATCTACGGGCATCCAAACAACGCGCCGCGGCTGATGCTGCACGCCTATTCCCTGCAATTTACCCACCCGCGGACGATGGAGCGGCTGACCATGACCGCTCCCTGCCCCTTTGAGGAGGACTGACATGGACCTGCTGATGCGCGATACGATCGCTGCCTGCGCGACTGCGCCCGGCGCGGCAGGCATTGCCGTGATCAGGATCAGCGGGCCGCTGGCGGAACCGATCCTGAATAAAGTATTCACCCCGCGCGCCTCTGCAGCGCGCCTTGAGCACGGGCGGCTCTATCTGGGCACGCTGCATGCCGCCGGGCAGGAGATCGACGAGTGCATGGCTGTCGTCATGCGCGCGCCGAAAAGCTATACGCGCCAGGACGTGGCGGAGCTGCAGTTGCACGGCAGCGCATACAGCGTGAACGCCTGCCTGAACGCGCTGTTCGCCGCCGGGGCACGGCCCGCGGAACCGGGTGAATTCACCCTGCGCGCCTACCTGAACGGCCGCATCGATCTGAGCCAAGCAGAATCCGTCATGGCGCTGATCCAGGCCAACAACGAACGCGCCGGACAGAGCGCCTTGCGCCAGCTGAACGGCGGCGCGAGCCGTTTCGTGGGCGAAGCGCAGGCCGATCTGCTTTCGATCCTGGCGCAGGTGGAAGCGGCGATCGACTACCCGGAAGAAGTGGACGACGCTGTGGAAGACGCCGAACTGGCAGCACGGTGCCGAGCGCTGGCCGACCGGCTGAACGCTGCGGCGCAGGAACGCGCCGCGCGTCTGGTGCGCGACGGGCTGCACGTTGCCCTGCTGGGCCCGCCAAACGCGGGAAAATCGACACTGCTGAACGCGCTGCTCGGCGAAGACAAGGCCATCGTGACCGACATTCCTGGCACGACGCGCGACGTGCTCAGCGGCACTTTTACCCTGGACGGATACAGCGTCACCCTTTACGATACTGCCGGGATCCACGAGACTGCCGACCAGATCGAACGCCTCGGTATCGACCGGACCTACCGGGCCGCCGCGCAGGCGGACGCGGTATGGTGGCTGCAGGACGCGGCCCAGCCCGATCAGGAACCGCTGCCTACCGTCCTGACCGGTTCCGGACTGCCGATTCTGAAGGTCTATACCAAATCGGACCGCCTGCAGCCAGATAATCCGCGCCCTGAGGACGGCATCCTGGTCAGCGCTGTGAGCGGCGACGGGCTGGATGAGCTCAAAGCGGCCCTGAAGCGAATGTTCGACCAGCTGCCGGATACGCCGCTCACACAGCAGCGCCACATCCTCGCGGCGCAGGAAGCAGCGGCTTCCCTCAACGAAGCGGCAGACGCGCTTGACGCCCATCTGTCACAGGAATTCGCCGCGGTGCACCTGCACGCGGCGCTGGATACCCTCGGGCAGATCACCGGCGAGCAGACGGACGAACGGCTGCTCGATGAGATATTTTCAAACTTCTGCGTCGGAAAGTAGGTGCCATCATCATGAAAAACGAACGCCACAGCGCTATCCTGAACTTGATCAGCCAGAGGCGGATCTCGACCCAGGACGAACTGGTCGAAGCGCTCAGGGAAAGCGGCTATCCCGTCACCCAGGCCACCATTTCCCGCGACATCCGCGATCTGGGCCTGAGCAAGGAACTGGACGAACAGGGAGTCGCGCGGTACATCACCGCCGGCAGGTTCAAAGCCTCCGCGGCGGGCAGCGAACGCGAGCGCTTCGCACAGATGTTTGTGAGCTCCGTCCTCGGCATCCAGTACGCGAACAATATGATCGTCATCCATACGCTGTCCGGCGCCGCCAACGCCGCCGCAGAAGCTGTCGACGGCCTGCACTGGCCCGAGATCCTGGGTACGATTTCGGGCGACAACACGATCTTCGCGGTCGTACGTACCAACGATGAGACGCCGATGGTCGCGCAGCGGCTGCAGCAGCTGCGCCGGAGAGACTGAGCCATGCTGACAGAACTGCTGGTGCGCAATATCGCGCTGATCGACGAAGTGCATATCGAATTCGGCGCCGGACTTCACGCGCTGACCGGCGAAACAGGCGCCGGGAAATCCATCGTGATCGACGCGATCACGCTGCTGCTGGGCGGCCGCGCATCAAAGGAGCTAATCCGCCACGGTACGGACAGGGCTTATGTGGAGGGTTCCTTTACCCTCGCGGACGCGCCGAACGCGCTGGCGTTTCTGAACGCCAACGGCTTTGAAAATCCCGAAGACCAGATCGTCCTGGCGCGGGAGATCACCGTTTCCGGACGCTCCGTCTGCCGCGTGGACGGCGTCATGGTGCCGCTCAACCAGTTCAAGCAGCTCTCCGCTTGCCTGATGGACATCCACGGCCAGCACGAACACCAGTCGCTGATGGACGAACGGCAGCACCTTCGCTGGCTGGACGCTTTCGGCAATCCAGCGCATCTGGAGCTGGTCGATCAGGTGAAAGCGGCTTACGAACGTTGGCATGGCGCGAAGCTGCGCCTCGAACGCCTGAAAAAGACGCTGGTCGAGCAAAGCGAACGCGCGGATATCCTCGAATATCAGAAAAAAGAGCTTGAGAGCGCGAACCTCCGCCCCGGCGAAGAGGACGAGCTGACGCAGGAGCGGGACCTGTACCGAAACGCTGAAAAGATCGAATCCAACCTTCGGGGTGCCTATCAGGAACTGTACGACAACGGCCGCGCCTCTTCCGCGGTGGACGGCCTCCGCCAAGCCATGTCCCACCTGAGCAAGCTGAGCGGCCTGGACCACAGCTTCGACCAGGCGCTGGACCGCCTGACAAACTTATACTATGAAGCCGAAGACCTCGGCATCGTCCTGCGCGACAGGCTCGACGCTCTGAACTTTGACGAAGACCGCATGGACGAGATATCCCGCAGGCTGGACCAGCTGCACCGGCTGAGCCGCAAATACGGTGCGAGCAGCGAGGACATGCTCAAAAAGCTGGACGAGATCAACGGCAACCTGCGGCTGTTGGCCAACGCGCAGGACGATACGGATCAGCTCGAAAAAGAAGTAAAACGCGCGCACGAGGCCTATCTGGCTGTCGCGTCACGCTTGAGCGAGGCCCGGCAGGCGTTAGCCCGCGGTTTCGAACAGAAAATGGAGCGCCAGCTGCACGAACTGAACATGAAGGGTACGCGCTTCCGCGTCAGCCTGACGCCGGGCGAAGAAACAGCGGCCGGGCTGGAGCGCTGCGCCTTCCTGATCGCCCCGAACCTGGGCGAGCAGTACCAGGCCCTGGCCCAGACCGCGTCCGGCGGCGAGCTATCCCGCATCATGCTGGCCATCAAGGCGCTGGCCGGCGAGAAGTCCCTGATCCCCTCGATGGTGTTCGACGAGATCGACACCGGCATCAGCGGCCGCACCGCCCAGGTCGTGGCCGAGAAGATGGCGGACATCGCCCGCTACCGCCAGGTGCTGTGCGTGACCCACCTGCCGCAGATCGCCGCCATGGCCGACCGCCAGTACCTGATCGAAAAGAGTTTCAACGGCGAGCGCACCGTCACGAACGTGAGCGTCCTGGACGCCCAGGGCCGCGTGGAGGAACTCAGCCGCATGCTGAGCGGCGCCGAAGGCCAGACGAAGAGCGCTGTGGAACACGCGAAAGCCCTGATCAGCGAGGCAGAAGCATACAAAAGCAAGAACCACGAATAGCTGAGCCGTTAAGTCCCCATTGCTTCACGCATCTGTTTATCCTTTTGCATTATACCTTGCTTTCTGAACTTACGCTTGCGAAAAGGCGCGATTTGGATTATAATGGCCCTGATAGGAAGGATTATACATTCTGTAGTTTTATTGTCAGGAGGTCAGCATATGAGCAAACGCATCATCACCATCAGCCGTGAATTCGGCGCGGGCGGACACACCCTGGGCAAGAAGGTGGCGGAGCGCCTTGGCATCCCCTTCTACGATCAGGAGATTATCGACCGCGCAGTCGCCGACACGGGCTTTTCGCCTGATTTCGTCCGCGAAGCCGGTGAGTACGCGTCCACGACGCACAGCTTCCTGTTCAACCTCATCCTTTCCCACAGCGTTTCGACCGTTTCGGGCGGCGAGCTTTCCAACTATGACAAGATCTACATCGCCCAGGCGAGGACCATCCAGGAGCTCGCGGAAAAATCCCCCTGCCTGATCGTGGGCCGCTGCGCGGATTACATCCTACGCGAGCGCGACGACTGCCTGAACGTGTTCGTGCACGCCTCCGACGAATACCGCAAGCAGCGCATCCTCGAGCAATACGGGGAGATTGAGGGCAAGACCGTCACTGAGCGCCTTGAAGAAAAAGACAAGAAGCGCATGCTCTATTACAAACACTATACCGACCGCGACTGGGGCGACGTCAAGAACTACCACCTGGCCATCAACACAGCCGTCATCCCGGTGGATATGGCGGTCGAATGGATCGTCAATGCCGTCCGTTAAGCGCTTTTTCAGAGACAGCCTGCCAAACCTCTGTGCGGCAGGCTGTTTTCTGCTGGTTTTAGCCGTCGTGGCCGCCATGACGGGACGCTGGGCATGGGACGTGAATGGGTATCACAGCTACGCGCTGCAGGCAGACGCCTGGCTGCACGGGCGGCTCGACCTCGGGCAGGATTACCCCTGGCTGGAGCTGGCCATCTATCAGGGCCGGTACTATGTCAGCTTTCCCCCATTCCCTTCGTACGTCCTGCTGCCCTTCTCCCTGTTCTTCGGCACCGCGACGCCTGACGGGCTGATCAGCCTCTGTTTCAGCCTCGCCGGGATCTGGATGTGCGTAAATCTCGCCATCAAAGCGGGGCAGTCCCCTGTACATGCCGTGCTGCTGACCCTGTGCCTGTATCTGGGCACGGGCTACCTCTTCCTCGCGCTGACGCCCGCAGTCTGGTTCTTCGCGCAGACGCTGTGCTTCAACCTGTGCGTCATGGCCTTGTACTTTGCCCGGACTGCGCGCGGCGGATGGAGCCTGACCTGCTGGGCCTGCGCTGTCGGCTGCCGGCCGATGGTGCTGATATACCTGCCTGTGCTCATCATCGTGCTTTGGCGCGCGTATAATGAGCAGCACCCTCGTGACAGCCTGCTGAGCGCCGTGCGCAAGCACCTGTATTGGGCCGCCGGCCCGCTCATCCTCGGCATCAGTTACATGGTGCTCAATTACCTGAGATTTGGGAACATTTTTGAATTCGGGCACAATTACCTGCCGGAATTTCAGCGCGTTTCGACCGGCCAGTTCGATCTGTCCTATTTCACAGTCAACTTCCCGCTCCTGTTCCGGCTGCCGGCCTGGGACTCGGAAACCGGGTGCCTCATCATCTCCCCTTTCGATACCTATCTGTTCGCGCTGATCAATCCGCTGAGCGTCATCGCGGCCGCTGTCTGCCTGATCAGATCCCTGCGCGCGGAAGGCAGGCGGGATCGCCTGTTCATCGCTCTCATCTTCGGGATCAGCCTCGTTTACATCTTCATACTCTGCTGCCATCGCACATTGGGCGGCTGGCAGTTCGGGAACAGATACCTGAAGGACGTCATGCCCTTCGTCTTCTATGCCCTGTGCCTGTGCGCGCCGGATACGCGCCGCTTCCGTTCACTGACGGGTATCGTCCTGGCGTTCAGCGCCACGTTGCATATCGTCTGTACGGTCATCACCTGGAATTACTGGTGGTGAATAAATCACTTGCATTCCAGCGCTTTTATGTGTATAATATGCGCTGTGCCGACAAGCCGGGCCAATCGCCCGGCTTATGTGTATGGAAATGCCACTCACGTTAGTGTCATGATAAGAGAGGAGTAGAACAATGAGCGAAGCAATCGAACAGGGCAAGCGTGTCGTCGTCTCCCCCGAAGGGATGGAAAAACTGAAGGAACAGCTGCATTATCTGGAAAACGTCCGCCGTCCCCAGGTGGCCGAGCAGATCAGCATCGCGCGCGGCTACGGTGACCTGAGTGAAAACGCGGAATATGACGCCGCGAAGAACGAGCAGTCCAAGCTCGAAGCCGAAATCCAGGAACTGACCATGACCATCGCGACCGCCATCGTCATGGACGAAGACAATATCACCACCGACAGTGTCAACATCGGGACCACCGTAACCGTGTCCTGCGTGGACTCCAGCGATGCCGACCTGTACGAAGTCGGTGAGGAAATCTCCTACACCATCGTCGGCGCCCGTGAGAGTGATCCGGCGAAGGGTCTGATCTCCAACGACTCCGCCATCGGCTCCACGCTGCTGGGGAAGGCGATCGGCGATACCGTCAAAGTAAGCCTGCCGGAAGACCAGTATGTCACGTTTAAACTGAGCAGCATCGAAGCGAGAAAGTAAGGTACCCTATGCCGAACGCAGAAAACCATCCTGCCGTCCCGTCCCTTTCCGAACAGGAGCAGATTCGCCGCAGCAAGCTGCAGGCGCTGTTTGACGCGGACGAAAGCCCCTACCGCCTGACACAGTTCCCGGTCGATACGCATTCGGCCGAAATCAAGGATCATTTCGAACAGTACGAAGGCAAAACCGTCAGCATCGCTGGCCGTATGATGAGCCGGCGCATCATGGGCAAGGCCGCATTCGGCCATCTTCTGGACAGCCAGGGCGACATCCAGGCCTATGTGCGCCGCGACGACGTCGGCGCGGACGAATACATGAAATTCAAGTCCTGGGACATCGGCGATCTGATCGGTGTCAAGGGCTTCGTATTCAAGACCCAGACCGGAGAAATCTCCGTACACGCCCAGGAAATCACGCTGCTCAGCAAGTGCCTGAAGCCCCTGCCCGAGAAGTTCCACGGTCTGCAGGATCAGGACCTCAGATACCGCCAGCGCTATCTGGACATGATCGTCAATCCCGAGGTACGCGACACTTTCATCAAGCGTTCCCAGGTCATCAGCGCGATCCGCACCTTCCTGAACGAGAAAGGCTTCCTTGAAGTCGAGACCCCCGTGCTGCACACCCAGGCAGGCGGCGCCGCGGCGCGCCCCTTCATCACCCACCACAATACTCTGGACATCGACATGTACCTGCGTATCGCACTGGAGCTGCACCTGAAGCGCCTGATCGTGGGCGGTTTTGAGCGCGTGTACGAAATCGGCCGCGTTTTCCGCAACGAGGGCATGGATACCCGCCACAATCCCGAGTTCACCATGCTGGAACTGTACCAGGCGTACACGAACTACGAAGGCATGATGAACATCGTCGAAGAGATGTTCCGCTATGTAGCTCACCAGGTCAACGGCACCGGTCTCATCGACTGCGGCGACGTCCAGCTCGATCTCGACAAGCCTTTCGCCCGTCTGTCCATGGTGGAAGCGGTGCGCCAGTACGCGAAAGTCGACTTTGACCAGATCAATTCTCTGGAAGAAGCCCGTGCCATCGCCGACCAGCACGGCATCAAGTATGAGAAGCGGCATCAGAAGGGCGACATCCTGAACCTGTTCTTCGACGAATACGTTGAGAAAAACCTGGTACAGCCCACCTTCCTGAACGGCCATCCGGTGGAGATTTCCCCGCTGGCCAAAAAGGACCCCCTGCATCCCGGCTATACTGAGCGCTTTGAGGTCTTCATGCTGGGCCGCGAAATGGGTAACGCCTTCTCCGAGCTCAACGACCCCATCGACCAGCGCGCTCGCTTCGAGGCGCAGGCAGCGCTCAAGGCCCAGGGCGACGAAGAAGCCCAGGGCGTGGATGAGGACTTCCTGAACGCACTGGAAATCGGCATGCCCCCGACGGGCGGCCTGGGCGTCGGCGTCGACCGACTGGTCATGCTGCTGACCAATGCGCCGTCCATCCGCGACGTGCTACTCTTCCCGACCATGAAGCCCATCGACCAGCCGAAGAAGGAAGAAAAAGCGGAGAAAAAGTCTGCAGAATTCGAATGCGCCTGCTTTACATGTCCTTCCCAGGAGGAATGCAAGGAAGCTCAGGAAGCTGACAAAGCAGTGCCTGTCGAAGAAAAGATCGACTTCTCCAACGTTGTGATCGAACCGCTGTTCGAAGACCAGGTCGATTTCGAGACCTTTTCCAAGTCCGATTTCCGCGCCGTGAAGGTGCTCGCCTGTGAAGCGGTGCCCAAGTCCAAGAAACTGCTCAAGTTCACCCTGGACGACGGCAGCGGCAAGGAACGGACCATCCTGAGCGGCATCCACCTGTTCTATGAGCCGGAACAGCTGGTCGGCAAGACCTGCATCGCCATCGTGAACCTGCCCCCCAGGGCCATGATGGGCATCGAGTCCTGCGGGATGCTGATCAGCGCCATCCACAAGGAGGGCGACGAAGAACGTCTGCACCTGCTGATGGTCGATCCGCATATCCCCGCCGGTGCAAAACTGTACTGAGATAACAATGATCGAGCCTGCCGAAACATCCGGCAGGCTCGTTTTCTGTCTTTATGTTATTATTCGACCAGCCCCAGCGCTTTCAGGCTTTTTGCGGCATATGCCGCGAAGCGGTCAGCCCCGGCGAAGCGCGTGTGGGCGTTGTCCATGACCGCCTGCGGATATCGCGGGTCTTCTCCCTCCGCGATATGCATAAATAGCTTTTTGCTGCCCTCCTCGCCCATTTCAGCAACGAGACGCCAGCTTTCCGCGTAAAGATCGATCAGGGGGACTTTGAGCTTATCCGCCAGCACGCGGACAGCTTCGAGGTATTCCCCATGCGTCGGCTGCAGCACGCCGTTCTCCCAGACGCGCATGCAGATGGGCGTCAGCAGGACAGGGATCGCTTTTCTCTCGCGGGCGAACTGCACGAAAAACGTCAGGTTGTCCGTGAACGAAGTCCACGGCTCGGTATGGCGCTCCGGTTTGTCGCTCTCGTCATTGTGTGCGAACTGGACCAGCAGCAAATCTCCCTCGCCCAAGTGTCCGTCCAGCTGCTGCAGGCGGCCTTCCGCAAGGAAAGATTTCGTGCTCCGCCCGGCTTTCGCGATGTCAATCACAGGGACGCCCGGCAGGTATCCGCCCAGGAGCTGACCCCAGCCTACCATCAGCGTCTCTTTAGGATCGTATGTATCGGCTGTGGAATCGCCGCAGATATAAATACTCATTTCTGCTCCTTTCACAATGTGATTCTCAGCGCGCCGATCCTGTCGTCGAACTGGGCGGAAGCTCCGTCGATGTACGGTGCGACAGCGTTGATTTCCATCACCAGGATGCCTTCCGCGGTCACAAAGGGCTGGCCGTCCATCAGGCTTTCCTGCCCATCCACGGTCAGGTGGGCCTTGCCTGTCTGGGCGACGACCGTATGCCCGCCTGAAACCAGGGTGAGCGTACCGCTGTCCGGCTGCCAGCTGAAGTCCATCCGTTCCGGCGCCATGGACTTCATCCGCTCAAGTATACACATGACGTTGCCCCAGATACTGCCGTTTCTGTTCACGGCGCGGACGCCGCGGAAATCGGGCTCCTGCCCGTTGACCATGACCTTACAGTAATTTTCAGTTTCAGGGACATATTTCACCGCGTCGGCCTGCGGAATCGGCGGTAAACAATCCTCCCCGGCGGGCGGCAGCGCGGCGGGATCAGGATAAACCACCGCGGGCGCCTCACCGGAGAGCGGAGCGTTATCGCAGGCCACGGTCTCGAGAGCGATCTCCGCGCCAGCCAGTCCGGGCGCCGAGGCTGTCAGGCGGACGATGTCCGGCTTCAGGCTGCTGCGCAGCAGTACGCGGTTGACGCCGCACTCGGCATACACAAAGGACTGCCCGATCACGCTGTCGCTGCGGCCGTTCCCGTTGAAGCGGCCGCTGTTGTAGCCACCCAGCAGGACTGCGTCTCCCGAGACGGAAAAGTCTATGCGCATGTCCGCCAGCGGGCAGATCCTGCCCTTGGCGTCGGTCACCTGCACATCCACGAAGCACAGGTCATTGCCGTCAGCACGCCAGCCTCCGGGCGCGCAGCAGGATGAAAGGCCGATCCGCGCAGGCGCTCCCGCCGTTTCGATCCGGTCCCGGCAGACGATCCGGCCGTCATAACCGTATCCGACCGCTTCGACGGCACCACTCTCCGTCACGTCAATGCCCGGGAACGCGAACACAAAGCCGTATTCCGGCCGGTCACACAATCCTGCCTGCCTGCCGTTGACGTACAGGATGACCTTTTCCACGGCATAGCTACCGATGCAATACACTGTTTTATGTTTGGGATCGCGGTATTCAAACTCCTCCGTCTCTTCCCAGAAACGGCCGTTGAAAGCCTTTTTATGGGCGCGGTAATTGGTTCCGTCCGTCTTGGGGTAATTCCAATGCCCCAGCAGTTTGACCGCCGGAGCCGCGCTGTGCATGACCCGGAATACGTCAAAGCTCTGTTTTTTCACACGGATGGCGTCCACGCGTCCGCTCATGCGCCCGTTTTCGCTCCAGCTCTGGCGGCCGTGCTGGGCCGAGTCCGTCCAGCAGAGCGCCGCACAGGCACTGTAAAGGTTTTTGCCCGACGCGCCGCTAATGCGGTCAAAGAAGAACTCGCTGTATCCACGTGCATTGGCCAGCGCAAGATCCTCGCTGGTCAGGTCGTAAAAATCGAGACCCTTCTCCTTCTTGCCGCCTTTGCCGAGATAACGGCTGCGGTAATCGAAATCCGGCGGGCTATAATCGTCCCACACGCGGCGCGGCGCTTCTTCGCGGCTGTATTCCGTCTCCGTGACGGGTCCATGCTCCGCCAGGAAACGCGCCGCGTGCCGGTTGAGCATCGTGCCGACGTATTCGCTCTCCAGCAACGCGTCTTCCGTGTTGATGGTGCGGCATCCCATAAACCGTCCGCCGCAAGGGTCCAGGACGCGCTTCAGCAGTGTCATCTCCCGCATGTGCGCAGCGGAAATCACGTTGTTGCCCGCTTCCCAGAACAGGATCGCGGGATGGTTGCGATAGGCGACGATCACGTTGCGCATCAGTTCGACCCGCTGATCCCACTGGCGGCCGTGCGTCTCCCGTTCCTTATCGCCCGCGGGCTGGGTGCATACCACGCCATGCCGGTCACAGGCGCGGATATCTGCCGGGCTGGCCGCGACGTGCATCCAGCGGATGTGGTTTGCGCCGCTTTTCCGGACCCAATGCGCGTCCATATCGTGCATCCATTCAGGCACGATGCCGCTTTCAGCCCATTCATTGGCAGCCCGCTGGGCGTAACCCCGCAGCCAGACGGGATGGCCGTTGATCAGCACACCGCGGTCCCGGTCATAGGCCGCATGGCGGAAACCCGTCTTGATCTCCTCACAGTCAACTGCTGTTCCATCCGCTTCCAGGATGACCTCCACCCTGTACAGCGCAGGATGGGCAGGCTCCCAGAATGTCAGGCCGGATACCCGCGCCGAACAGCGGATGACAGCCGTCCCCATCGCGTCCGCGCAGGTGGGTTTTACCTTTTCCTCGTCCTCTGGTACATAGTGCGCCGTCTTTTCATCCCACCGGTACGCGTCTTCGGGCACCAGGGTCACCGGAGGCTGCCATTGAGCCGGAGCGACTTCACACCAGTCTGAAGAAAAAGCGGCGACCTCTCTGCCGTCGACCGCACGGATATGAGCCGTCACACGGCAGTTTGCCGTACATCCCGACAGATTCCTGACCTCCGCGTCCACTTGGATCCGGGCAGTGTGCCGCTCAAAATCAAAGCTGTCCGCATAAATATAGGTACCGTGGCTCTGCAGATTGGCGTACAAAGGCAGTGTCAGGTGGACATCGTCTTTAAAATAAACACGGATCGCCTGGCTCAGCCCGCCCAGCGTCGGATTAAAGTCATTGCAGTTCCACGAGAAGCCGACGCCCTCCCGGTTTTCGGGCACCTTTTCATCCTGGCTCTGCAGGTAGGAGCCGGGGATCGCATCCGGTTTGTTGGGCGTTTCCGCGATACAGAAGGGGATATTCCGGGTACTGGTATTGTCAGTCACGACAGCGATCACGTTGCTGCCGGAAACGTTCAGAAAAGGCGTCACATCAAATCCGAACAGGCCGACTCCCATTTCATAGTACCCGGCCAGACGGCCGTTGACATATAAATAACAGGTCTGCCGCACGCCCTCAAAGGCGATGCAGACCCGTTTGTTGCGGTGTTCAGGCGGAATGGTCAACGTATTCCTGTAGAAAGCACAGGTGCGCCTCTGGCCGCTGCCGCCGTCCTCGATCGGCACAGCAAACAGGTCGCTGCCGTTAAAGGTATGCGGCAGCGTGACCTGTTCCCATTGACTGTCATCATAATCCCGGTCAGTTGGCAGGCGGTCCAGGCTATCCCGGCACGCAGCCAGGGCCTTTTCCATCGGAAAAGCGCCAGCCAGGCAGAAACGCCAGCCGTGATGGAAATAACAGCCGTTATTCATTTTCGTCCTTCAAAAATGCGGCGCAGACGGGGTATTCGCGCATTTCACGGACGACAAGGCGGCAGATCTGGTCCGCGCCGTAAGCGTTGAAATGCGTCTTGTCGTCATGCCCGTCCGGGAAGTCCGGATTCTCCCCCGGCTTCAGCCGCACGAACAGTTCCGCTGTCTTTTCTTCCCCCAGCTGCAGGTAGAGCTCCCGACTGTCCTTCTTCAGGTCGCACAGGGGAACGCCTTTTTCGGCCGCCAGTTTGCGCACCGCGCCGGGATATTCCCCGTGCGTATAGAGCATGCTGCCGCCGCCCACAAAGAACCGGCGGGATACGGAAGTCAGGAGCACCGGCTGCGCGCCGCGCTCCAGCGCCGCGCTGCAGTAGCGCCACAGCTCTTCGGGATAGGTCGTATCGGGATCCGTATGGCGCTCGTCGTCCTTTTCATCGTTGTGTCCGAACTGGATCAGCAGGAGGTCCCCCGCCGCCATCTCTTTTTCCGCCGGCTCAAACAGCCCTTCCACCCGGAAGCTGCGGCTGCTGCGCCCGCTTAGGGCCAGATTGCGCACCTTCACGTCTTCCCTGACATACCTGGGCAATGCCCAGCCCCAGCCGCGGAACGGCGGTTTGTTATCGTCCACTGTGGAATCGCCGATGATCCAAATGGTGGGCATAGGTTCACCAATCCTTCCAGACCTGTTTCAGGTCGATGGTGCACACCTGGCCAATGCCGTTTTCGTCCGGATTGGAGAAGAGGATCATATCGCCCTTGCGGTTGAAAGAGGGATGCTGATGATCGGCGCCCGTCTTGCAATGGCCGGTGGAAGCGATGAACTTGGCTTTCTTCGTGGCGCGCTCGATCAGGACCACGCCCTCCTGGATGGTCGTGCCCAGATAGCTGATACGGTCGGCGCACAGCCATTTATGATCGCGGCTGATGCAGGGATGGAGCAGCTGCGTGCTGGTCGCCGCCACATCGAAATGCCGCCCGTCCTTATCGCCGATGATGATGTTGCCGGTATGGACCTCGCCCTTATCGCCGTCGACAAAGCCCGCGGGATCCAGCTTCATCATGGCCATTTCGGTACCGTCAGAAGACCAGACTTCGTGCGTGATCCACTCGCTGGGATGTTCCACGTAGTACGGACGCACATAGCGCTCTTTGACATCGAACATCCAGGTGCGCTGGAAGGCGTCGCCCTCGGTCTCGTGGATATAGAAGATCAGGTTCTCGTCCGACGGGCAGATCTGCGCGTGGCCGAGGCGGTAATCGCTCTGGTACACGACTTCAGCTTCCTTCCCCGGATCCAGGATCACGAGGCCGTAATACTTGTTCGCCAGGTGGTAGCTGCAGGCGATGCGCCTCGTATTCGCGGCCGTGAGGTGACCGGTGATCTGGCCGCCCTTCGGCAGGTCGCCGATCTTCGTCATCTCGTTGGTGCTCAGGTCGACCGCGTAGACCTCCGTCTCGTTCTTGCAGGTATAGCCGATATTCTTTTCGCGGTCGGTGGCAAAGCCGCGGAAGGAGTAATCCGTGACACGGTCGATCTCGCCCGTTTCCACATTCGCGCGGTAGCAGCCGCCGTCAGTCCGGCCCTCCAGCTGCTGCTTCATGAAAAAGAAGTATTTGTCGTCAGTCGAAAAATTCTCGCAGGTAAAATACAGTTTGGAATTGCGCTCCGGGCCGTGCGCATAGCGCCGTACTTCATAACCGGTAATAGCGTCGCGATAAACTTCCATTTTCGGATTCCTCCTGTTTATTCATTACAGACGGACCGTCGTCCCCGCAGGGATACAGACAGGCGCCTGATCATTGACGGAAATATAGCAATCCCTGGCATTGGGATTGTGCACAAAACTGTTGTCCGCCGCAAACTGCAGGCGGGCGTAATCGTCCATACAATCCATGAATTCGATGTTGGTGCAGTACCAGATATCGTCCTTGCCGCCCATCATTTCGCAGAAGGATTCCATCAGATCCCAGTTGTTCTTATCGTCGAACTCATAACTGTGCCCCCAGACATACATGAGGTACAGATACTGTTTTTTGAACAGTGACAAAAACTGTTCACCCAGCTCCAGCAGCCGGTGATTGTGATGGCAGGTCGCCTGCCAGCGGTAGGGGTTTTCCGGCAGCGCGAAATTGTCGGAGGAGCCGACCACCCGCGAATAACGGATGCCCAGGCCCGGCAGCAAGGCCTCGATATCGCGGCTCACGGAGCCGTTGGGATAGCTGAGGCCGCGGACAGGAGTCCCTGTCAGGCTTTCCAGAAACTTGCGGTCCTCCAGCACCTCATGGGCCACCTCAGGCAGCGGGCAGCGTGCGATAGTCGGATGGGTAACCGTATGGCAAGCTACTTCGTGCTCGGCATACAGGATTTTGATCTCTTCGGGAAGGATGCGGTCGCCCCGCTCAAAAAGGCCGCTGTTCAGGTGGAAAGTGCCCTTGATCCCGTTACGGTTGAAAATGTCGATCAGGCGGCGGTCCTGCGTACGGCCGTCGTCATAGCTCATGGTCAGCGCTTTGTGCTTCCCGCCCGGAAAGCAGCAGTAGACTCTGTTCATACATCCTCCCCATAGGATGGGGCTGCTGCATTCCGCAGCAGCCCCGCACAGGTTTTCGATCAGGAATTACTTCTGAGCAGCATGATACGCTTCGTTGTATTCCGCTGTGATCATGTCACCGCCCTGGGCAGCCCAGTCGTCCCAGGCGGCCTGCAGGCCAGCTTCGTCGATCAGGCCGGCGATGTACTGGACCGCCGCGTCAGAGATGATCTGATCCAGCTGAGCGCCGAAAGCAGTGTAGGTTTCGGACACGAACGGATAGCAGGGGTTCGCCACAGCGTAGGGAGCCA
Organism: Clostridia bacterium; assembly: GCA_017430225.1. Lineage (GTDB taxonomy): Bacteria > Bacillota > Clostridia > Christensenellales > Aristaeellaceae > UBA4246. The sequence goes on from JAFRNK010000108.1 coordinate 43,107, forward strand.
GCTCTACGTTCAGGTCTTCATAGCGCTGACGCAGCTGGGTATAGCCACGGTTGACGCGGGCCTTGGGGTTCTCGCGGTTGCCGGCAACGCCCATACCCATCTGGTTGATGTTGTTGTGATACATCTGGGAATTCTTCGAATACTCGTCAGCCTTCTCTTCAGGCACATAACGCAGGCCGTTTTCGTCCACGTCATAGGTCAGGCCTTCCAGACCTGCGTTGATGATGGTCTGGCCTTCGGGGGTGTTGCACCAGTCGAGGAACTTGAGGACCTTCGGCAGGTCAGCTTCGGATACGGCGCTCTTCATGACGAGGATCTCGCCGTTGAAGCCGGCGTTCTGCGGCCATACGGTGATGGAGCCATCTTCCTTGGCCACCGGGCCGACAGACTGGAAGATCTGCTCGGTCACGCCGGCATTGTTCTCGAACCATTCCTGCTGACGGTGTGCGTTGTCCAGGCAGTCGAAACGCATGAAGGCCTTGCCGGTGCGCTCGATATTGTCCCAGTCAGAAGTGGAAATCTGGGCGAAGTTGGGGTCGATGCCGCCGATCTCATAGAGGTGGCGCAGCCAGTCGAGGCCCTTCTTGTAGCCTTCAGACTTGTGAGCGGGATAGATGTCGCCGTTCTCGTCAACGCCCCAGGTGTTGGGAGCGCCGTACGCAACGGTGATCACATTGATGGTGCCGGCGGTGTAGGAGCACATATTCAGAGCATATGTGTCAGCGCTCTTGCCAGCCAGCTTCTCAGCCAGCTCAGTCAGATCGTCCAGGGTCTTCACTTCGCGGTCGAAGCCGACTTCCTTGGCGACGTCCAGACGATAGTAGATACCGCCGCGCGGGAAGGCACGGCTGCGATAGATGCCGTAGACATGGCCGTCTACCGCGATGTTAGCGTAAACGCCTTCGTTGCCGGCCGCCAAGTTCGGATAGTTCTCGGCATCCTTGATAGCGTCAGACAGATCCCAGAACGCGCCGGCACGGGCGGAGTTCACGATCAGGGGAGCGCGGGCGTCGGTCGCCGCGATCAGCATCGGGGGATTCTTGTCCGCCAGGGTGGTGTTCAGGATATCACCGTAGGTGGAGTTGGGGCCCCACTGGATGTTCAGCTTCACGCCGGACAGCTCCTGGATCTTCGCCAGAACGGGGTTGTTCTCCATGACAAAGTCGATGTCAGCGGGGAACTCAGGCAGCAGGATGCTGATTTCGAAGGGTTCTTCCGCAGAGGCGAAACTCGCCAGGGAGAGGACCATCACCAGCGCCAGGAACAGAGAAACAAGTTTCTTCATTGGGTATTCCTCCTTTTGAATTTTGTTATCGTTGGGCGGCATCTTTCAGCCGCGGATAACCGATAATTCAGCCTTTCAGAGCGCCGACCATGACGCCCTTGACGAAGTACTTCTGCAGGAAGGGGTAGACGCACATGATGGGCACGGTGGAGACCACGATGACCGCCATTTTGATGGACTGTTCAGGCGGCTGGACAAAGTCCGCGTCCATATTGGCCATATCGCCTGCGGTACCATTGCTCATGATGATGAGCTCGCGCAGCAGCACCTGCAGCGGCCACTTTTCCTTCGCGCCGGTCATGTAGATCATGGCACCGAAGTAGGCGTTCCAGTGACCGACGGCGTAGAACAGGCCAAAGGTCGCCAGCACCGGCAGGGACAGGGGCAGTACGATCTTCCACAGTACGCCAAGGTCCGTGCATCCATCGATGGAAGCGGACTCCTCCAGTTCCTGCGGAATGCCCTGGAAGAAGTTCTTGACGATCATCATGTTGTACGCGCTGATGGCGCCAGGCAGAAGAACCGACCAGTAGGTGTTCTTCAGATTCAGGATGTTGGCGATAACGATGTAGCCGGGGATCATGCCGCCGGAGAAGAACATGGAGAAGATGACCATGTTCAGGAAGAAATTCCTGCCGCGCAGACGGGTCTTGGACAGGGCGTAGGCCATTGTGACGGTGAAGAACAGGTTGATCGCCGTACCGCATACGGTAATGAGGATCGAGTTGCCGAAACCGCGGAGGATCTTGTTGGAAGAGAAGATATACCTGTATGCGTTGAAAGATACGTCCTGCGGAATAAAGAACATCGGGCGGGTCGCGATCTCATACTCGGTAGCGAAGGAAGCACCGATAATGTAGATGAAGGGAATGATGGTGGTAATGGCCACCAGGGTGACTATCAGATAGTTGCATGCGTCGAAGACGCGGCTGCCTACTGTAGCGTTTGCCCCGACAGGACCGGAGGAGATGATCTCTTTCTTTTTCTTGTTATCGTTTGCCAGCATTGCCTGAGACATCGTGATCCCTCCTTCCTCAATACAGGCCCTGCTCGCCGAGCAGATGCGCGATCTTGTTGGAACTGACGACCAGGGTCACGCTGACGACAGCCTTCATCAGGCCGATGGCCGAAGCATAGCTGAACTGGCCGGACTGGATGCCCTGCTGGTACACGAACACGTCCAGAGTCTGGCTGACTTTGCGGTTCAGGGGGTTCGCCATCAGGATCAGGTGGTCGTAGCCGGTATCGAGCACGGAACCCATGCGCAGGATCAGCATCAGCACGATGGTTGAACGGATGGCCGGCAGGGTGATGTGCCACAGGCGGCGGAGACGGCCCGCGCCGTCCACCATGGCGGCTTCATACAACTGAGTATCGACGTTGGTCAGGGCGGCCAGGAAGATGATGGTGCCCCAGCCGGTCTCCTTCCAGATCGTCTGGCCGATGATCATCCAGCGGAAGGTATCGGGAGAGCCCATATAGTTGATGGGATGGCCCAGGAGCTGGTTTGTCAGACCGTACACGATGCCGGAAGGCCCGAACATCACGAAGGTAATGGATACCACGATGACGATGGAGATGAAGTGCGGAACATACAAAAGTGTCTGCAGGAGCTTCTTGTACCGGAGGGAACGCATTTCATTGAGCAGCAGCGCCAGGATGATGGGCGCCGGAAAATAGAAGATGATGTTCATCAGGGACAGGATCAGCGTATTTGTCAGATACGTGACCCAGGCAGGGAACTTAAAGAAGTACTGGAACCATTTCAGGCCCACCCATTCACTGCCCAGTACGCCCGAAAACGGCACGTAGTTCTCAAAAGCGATCACGATGCCGAACATGGGCAGGTACTTGAAAATGATGAAGTAGATCAGGCCTGGCAGCAGCAGCAGATACAGCCACTTGTCACGTTTCACCTCGGAGCGGAGCCTGCGCCAGTACTCTTTTCCGGTGCCGTGCACCAACCGTCGTTCCGCAGCTTTGGAGCTCATAAGCGTTCCACCTTTCTCTAATCATGCGTATGAAATCAGTCAAGCCGCGTGTCGCGGATCATCAGCTCGGTCAGCATCAGGAAGGTCAGGCCCTGACCGTAAGCCGTGGGCGTCACGATAATGTCTTTGTAATGCTGCAGGTTATGGCCCATGCCGGTTCCGCCGGATACGCCCTGCACCGCGCCGGTCTCGTCGATCTGGCCCAGCACCGCTTCAGCGGAGAGCATGCCCATCTGCTGGTACGGCTCCTGGGGCAACCAGCCCAGGCGGATGCCTTTGAGCACGCCATAGGCGATGGCCGCCGTAGCGCTCGTTTCGCAGTAGGTCTCCTCCACGTTGATCAGGGTCGTATAGAGACCGTTCACACGCTGATATTTCCACAGCGCGAGCACCTGGTCGAGCCACGCGGAGCGGATCATTCGCATGGCGGCGTTGTCGCGCTTCGTGATGTCGTACAGCTCGATGGCCGCCGCGGTGAACCAGGCATTCCCGCGCGCCCAGAACGCTTCCGCGAAATTGTGGCGGCGGTCGAAGGTCCAGCCGTGATAGAACAGGCCGTTGACCTTGTTCTGCAGATAGCGGATGTGGATCAGGAACTGGTATTCCGATTCCTCGATCAGTTCAGGACGGCCGAGGACCACGCCGGCCTTGGCCAGGAACAGGCAGACCATGAACAGCGTATCGCACCACAGTTGCTGATAGTGTTTGTTCCACACCGTGCAGTGCTGCAGTCCGCCGTACTCCGTCCGCGGCATCTCCTTCATGACCCAGTCGATCCAGCTTTCGATGACGGGCAGATATTTTTCATTCTTCGTTTCGCCGTACAGGCAGGTCAGCGTCAGCACCGGCGCGACGGTGTTCACGTTGCGGTGCGGCTGCTGTTCACGGGAGAGCATGTCATCATACCAGCCCGTGAGATAGTCCAGGATGGAACGGTCGCCGCTCTGCTGGTAGGTTTTGTAGATCCCGTACAGCGCGACGCCGGTCGGCCATTCCCAGTTGTTCATGGTCAGATGTCCGCGGGAAGGATCGTTGCCGTCCGCCCGCTGCAGCATGGCCAGCACACGGTCAGCAGTCTGCCGATATGTTTCACTCATGAGGGAAATCACCTTCCTGTCTTCTGAATAATGGTAATTTCAATCGATGTTAGCGCTTACATTATAATCTCAATGCTTGTTCGTGTCAATATGTTTTTACGAAAAATATCCCGGATAAAAAGAAATTTTTGGCGATTACTTGCATTTTTCTGACATGCGTTATATAATGATAGCGCTTACATGATCCGAGGATATGCGAATTTCACCTGAAGGTTCAGCATACGGAGGTCCCACATGCGCAGCGATAACGCTACCATCTATGACATCGCGTCGGACGCCGGGGTATCGATCGCCACGGTCTCCCGCGTGCTGCGGGGAGAAACGAACGTCTCTGCCGTTACACGGAAAAAAGTACAGGATGCCATTGCCCGGCACAACTACCGCCCCAGTTCCATCGCGCGGGGCCTGATGAGCAAGTCGACGCATTCATTGGGCATCGTCCTGCCCAAGCTGCTGAATCCCCATTATGCCATGATCTTCACCGGCGCATACGAGGAAGCCCGCAAAATGGGCTATTCGATGAGCCTCTTCCCCTGGTCCAGCATCGATACCCGCGCCTATGACCCGGCCACCATGCTGGTCGAACGGCGGCTGGACGGCGTGATCGTCTGTGTCGAGTACTTATCCCCGGACCACGACGAACAGGTGCTCGCTTCTTTGCAGGAACTCAAGCACTTCATGCCCGTCGTACTGATCGGCTGCGTGCCGCCCTGGTATGATTTTCCGGCAGTCACGAACAACAACGCCGCCATGGTGCGCGAAATCGTCGCTTACCTCGTCTCCCTCGGGCATGAAAAGATCGCGTTTATCGGCGGCGTTCAGGAGGATAAGGATCCGCTTCGCCGCGACGTCGGCTATGAAGAAGGCCTCCGCGACGCGCGCCTGCCCTATACGGCATCCTACCGCGTCTACGGGAAAGGCACAGCGGAAGCGGGCGAAAAGGCGCTCGGGGACATGCTGGACTCACTCAAACCCGAATACTGGCCCACAGCCGTCATCGCCCTCAACGACCTGGTCGCCATGGGATGCCAGGCCGCCGCACGCAAGCGCGGGCTCAGCATGCCTAAGCAGCTCTCCATCATAGGCTGCGACGACCTGTTCTGCGCGCCGTATCTCTATCCCCCGCTGACCAGCATCAACACGCGTCAGCAAGCCACCGGCGCACGGGCAGTACAGCTGCTCATCAGCGGCGAGGACAAACGGGAAACCGTCGAATGGGAATTGGTCGAACGCGCATCATGCGCGAAAACAAAATAAGCTATTATATAAATAGGAGGAAATCAATATGGAACGCTTCGCATGGAAAGGCCGCATCAAACCCGGCATGCAGGAGGAATACAAGCGCCGTCACGACACGATCTGGCCCGAAATGACCGCGCTGCTGAAGGAAGCCGGCATCCGCAATTACACCATCTGGAGCGACGGACGGGACGTGTTCGGCTATTACGAGTGCGAAAAAGGCATCGAATTTGCCGAAAAGACCCAGGCGCAGAGCCCGATCGTGGACAAATGGAACGACTACATGCAGGATGTGCTGGATCTGGAAATGGATCCCGAGACCGGCGCGCAGCCAAAATTGCGCATGATGTTCAAAATGGAGTAACTCTTCGGAAAATTTGCTTGCATTTCTGAAAAAGTTGTGTTATGATAACGCAGTTATCTCTGATGACTGTTCCGCTTCCATGCGTAACAATAGAGATGCGCCACATAACTGGAGGGATTGATCATGGGTAAGTATTGTGAAATCTGCGCGAAGGGCAAGATGTCTGGCCATAACGTGAGCCATTCCAACCGCAAGACGAACCGTTTCTGGGCTCCGAACGTCCAGCGCGTCCGTGTGGTGATTGAAGGCCGCCCGATGCACATCAACGTCTGCACCAGCTGCCTGCGCAGCGGTTACGTGCAGCGCGCGCTGCCGACCATCAAAGTTGCTCCCGTTGAGGAAGCAGCGGTCGTCGTAGAAGAGCAGTAAGTTCTGACGGAATGTGCTAAGCGCCGCGTCAGCGAGATGCGGCGCTTTTTTTGCGTTTCTACGTTTTTCGAGGTGCAGGGGTAGATGAAAACCCCGTATTTCAACGGCGCATCGTCCGCAAAGGCGCAGGAGCGGGCATCGCTGCCCCATCAGCGCCAGGCTGACGAGATGGTCCGGTAAGTCAAACAGGGAAAGCGGCTGACCGCCGCGCCGGACGGGAAAGTCGGCTAAAAAGCACTTGACAAAGCACAGGAAATTGTCTAAAATATACAGTGCACGCGCGGGTGTAGCTCAATGGTAGAGCTCCAGCTTCCCAAGCTGGCCACGTGGGTTCGATTCCCATCACCCGCTCCATTTATAGCGCATAACGTGCGCTATTAAAAATCAATTGCGCTATGCGACTTTTAAGGAGGAGATTCCCATGGCCTAGCAACATTTTGAGCGCACGAAGCCCCATGTCAACATCGGCACAATCGGTCACGTTGACCACGGCAAGACGACCCTGACCGCCGCCATCACGATGGTACTGGCCAAGGCGGGTCAGGCCCAGGCGATGAAGTACGACGAAA
>JAFRNK010000011.1 GCA_017430225.1 Clostridia bacterium
CCTGCCCGGACACCTACATCCGCCCCGATCACGGGCGCATGATCTGGGACGAGCGGGGCCGCCCCGGCTACGGCCTGTACGACCGCGCCCTCGGCGCCGCTTACATCAACGGCCTGTGGGAAGCGATTGAGAAAGAGAACAAATAACGGAGGGTTAAAACCATGATTGAAATGATGCAGCAGCTCAAAAAAATCGGTATCGTCCCAGTCGTAGTCCTCAACGACGTCAAGGACGCCCTGCCCCTGGCCGAGCGCCTCGTCAAGGGCGGCCTGCCCTGCGCGGAAGTGACCTTCCGTACCGCGGCGGCGGAAGAATCCATCCGCCAGATGGCCAAAGCCTTCCCCGAAATGCTGATCGGCGCGGGTACCGTGCTGACCTGCGAGCAGGCGGACAGGGCCATCGACGCCGGCGCGAAGTTTATCGTCAGCCCCGGTTTCAACCCGAAGGTCACGGAATATGTGCTGAAAAAAGGCATGCCCATGACGCCCGGCGTCTGCACCCCCACCGAGATTGAGGCCGCCATGCAGTTCGGCCTGGACGTGCTCAAGTTCTTCCCCGCCGAGCCCAGCGGCGGCCTGAAAATGCTCAAGGCCATGGCTGCGGCGTACGTCAATCTGCAGTTCATGCCCACCGGCGGCATCAACGCGGAAAACGTGAAGGATTATCTGAAATATGACCGCATCGTCGCCTGCGGCGGCAGCTGGATGGTCAGCGGCGCGCTCGTAAAGGAAGGCAAATTCGACGAAATCGAAAACCTCGTCCGCGAAGCCGCGGGCATCGTGAAAGAAATCAGGGGGTAATGAATCATGCTGAATCTGAATGTAAAGCCTGCCAATGAATGCCGTTACGACGCCGTATCCCTGGGCGAAGTCATGCTGCGCCTGGATCCCGGCGAAGGCCGTATCCGCACCGCCCGGGAATTCAAGGCCTGGGAAGGCGGCGGCGAATACAACGTGGTGCGCGGCCTGCACAAGTGCTTCGGCATGAATACCGCCGTGCTCACCGCTTTTGCGGACAACGAAGTCGGCAAGCTGCTCAAAGACCTGATCGAGCAGGGCGGCGTGGACACCAGCCTGATCTGCTGGAAAAAAACGGACGGCATCGGCCGCCTGTGCCGCAACGGCCTGAACTTCACCGAGCGCGGCTTCGGCATCCGCGGCGCCGTGGGCTGCTCTGACCGCGCCAACACCGCCATTTCCCAGGCCAAGCCGGAAGACTTTGATTTCGAATACGTTTTCGGCAAGCTCGGCGTCCGCTGGCTGCATACCGGCGGCATCTACGCGGCCCTGTCCGAACAGAGCTGCGAAACCGTGATCGAAGCCTGCAAGATCGCCAAGAAATACGGCACGATGATCTCCTACGACCTCAACTACCGCCCCTCCATGTGGTCCGCCATCGGCGGCCTCGAGAAAGCCCGTGAGGTCAACAAGGAAGTCGCGCAGTACGTCGACGTGATGATCGGCAACGAAGAGGACTTCACCGCCTGCCTGGGCCTGCAGGTCGAGGGCAACGACGAAAACCTCAAGGAGCTGAACCTGGACGGCTACTACAAGATGATCGCGGAAGCCGCGAAACAGTATCCCAACTTCAAGGCCATCGCCACCACCCTCCGCACCGTGAAGACCGCTACCGTGAATGACTGGAAGGCCATCTGCTGGGCGGACGGCAAAGTGCATATGTCCAAGGCTTACGACGGCCTGGAGATCCTGGACCGCGTCGGCGGCGGCGACTCCTTCGCTTCCGGCCTGGTCTACGGCCTCATGACCACCAGCGATCCCGAACTGGCCGTCAACTATGGCGCGGCCCACGGCGCTCTCGCCATGACCACCCCCGGCGATACCAGCATGGCCAGCAAGGAAGAAGTGGAATCCATCATGAAGAACGGCAGCGCCCGCGTAAAGCGCTGATCAATCGGAAAGGGGAGAAAATCCCATGGCAACCCAAAGCATGAGAAGGATTGAAACCCTGAACCGGGGCTGGCGCTTTATCGGCCCTGACAAAAAGGAGATCGGCGTCGACCTGCCCCACACCTGGAACGCCATCGACGGGCAGGACGGCGGCAACGATTACTGGCGGGGTAGCTGTGTGTATACAAAAGCCTTCGACGCGCCGGAATATGATCCTGAGACTGAGTCCGTATACCTGGAGTTCCGGGGCGTGAACGCCAGCGCGGACGTGACCCTGAACGGCGAAAAATGCATCCACCACGACGGAGGTTATTCCACTTTCCGCAAGAACGTCACCGGCCTGCTGCATGAAAAGGACAATACCCTGGTCGTGATCGCGGACAACAGCGTGAACGACCGGGTATATCCCCAGAAAGCGGACTTCACTTTCTACGGTGGCATTTACCGGGACGTGTACCTGATCGTCGTGAACAAGAACCACTTCGATATGGACCACTTCTCCGGCCCGGGCATCCGGATCACCGCGAAACCCTGCGAGGGATACAAGCGGGGCGAGGTGAAGATCGACACCTGGACGAACTGTGAAGAGGGAATGGTTTCCGTCCGCATCCTGGACGCCGACGGGAAACTGGTGGCCCAGGGCGAAGGAAAAGAGCTGACCCTGGACATCCCGGACGTCCATCTGTGGAACGGCCTGGAAAGCCCTTATCTCTACACCGCTGTGGCGACGCTCAGTGTGGACGGGAAGGCAGCGGACGAAATCTCCAGCCGCTTCGGCGTGCGCGACTTCCACTACCATCCCAAGACCGGCTTCTACCTGAACGGCAAGAGCTACCCGCTGCGCGGCGTGTCCCGGCATCAGGACCGCAAGGGCGTCGGCAACGCGCTGACCCCGGAAATGCACAAGGAAGACATGGACCTGATCTGCGAGATCGGGGCCAATACCATCCGCCTTGCCCATTACCAGCACGACCAGTACTTCTATGACCTGTGCGACGAGCGCGGCATGGTGGTCTGGGCGGAGATCCCGTACATCTCCGAGCACATGCCCAACGGCCGCGAAAACACCATCAGCCAGATGAAGGAACTGATCGTTCAGAACTACAACCATCCCTCCATCGTGTGCTGGGGCATCTCCAACGAAATCACCATTTCCACCAAAGACAAGGCGGACATGCTGGACAACCACCATGTCCTGAACGACCTGGTGCATGAGATGGACAAGACCCGTTTCACCACCCTGGCCTGCTACGCCATGTGTGGCCCCTTCAACAAAGTGGCGCACATCACCGACGTGGTCAGCTGGAACCTGTACTTGGGCTGGTACGTGCCGGGCCTGTGGCTCAACAACGTATGGATGCGCTTCTTTCACATGGTGTATCCGGACCGCTGCCTGGGCTACTCCGAATACGGCTGCGAGGGCATGCCCAACCTACACTCTTCGCATCCGCGCCGCGGCGACCACACGGAAGAATACCAGGCGAAATATCACGAGTACCTGCTGAAATGCTTCGAGCGCAATCCCTACATGTGGGCGACCCATGTTTGGAATATGTTCGACTTCGCAGCCGACGCGCGCGACCAGGGCGGCGAACCCGGCATGAACCACAAGGGCCTGATCACCTTCGACCGCAAGACCAAAAAGGACAGCTTTTATCTGTACAAAGCCTACTGGAGCAAGGAGCCCTTCGTCCATATCTGCTCCAAGCGTTTCCGGGACCGCACGGAAAGCAGCGTCGAAGTGAAAGTCTACTCCAACCAGAACGAAGTGACGCTGTACCTGAACGGCGAAAAGAAAGAAACGAAATACGGCCGGTACGTGTTTACCTTCACCGTGCCGCTTGCGAACAAAGCGGACATCCGCGTCACCAGCGGCGAATGCAGCGATACCGCCGAATTCCGGCATACAGAAAAGCCCAATCCCGCCTATACGCTCCGTGATACCGGGGACAAAGGCGCGAACTGGACGAAGTGAGGAGTGAGTTCCATGGCAAAAGAAACGACCGCCGCCCCCGCCGGGGTGAACCGGGCAAAACTGTATCAACTGGCGCTGTTCCCGATGAATAACGGCGCGACCAATGTGTACTTCGTACTGATTCTCTCTTACGTGGCTCAGTTCGGTTCCAGCGTTCTGCAGCTGGGCATCTTCGCCTCCCTGATGGTCACGTTCATGCGTGTGTTTGACGCGATCACCGACCCGATCATCGGTGCGCTGATGGACAGAACCAGCACCAGGATCGGCAAGTTCCGCCCCTTCATGATCATCGGCAGCGTCATCATGGCGGTCAGCGTCATCGCGCTGTACGTCCTCCTGCCGCTGGTTCCGGAAACGATGATGTGGGCGCGCTACGCCGGCTTCGTCGTGATCTATGCGATCTGGGTCATCGGCTATACCTTCCAGACCTCCTGCACCCGCGCGGGAACGACGGTCCTCACCAACGACCCCAACCAGCGCCCCATGTTCACCATCTTCAACACGGTGGGCTCCATGCTGGGCATGGGTGTCATGCAGTTCCTGATCCCCATGATCAAGAACAAATACAACCTCCTGGACGAAGCGGGCAAAGTTATCGTGTCCGGTTACGCGCGGCCTGAGCTTTACCGCATCATCACGCCCATCGGCATCGCGCTGTCCGTCCTGCTGACCATCCTGGCGATCATCGGCATCGCTGAGAAAGACCGTCCCGAGTTCTACGGCCTCGGCGGCGGCGCCCAGGAAAAGGTAAAGCTTTCCGAATACGCGGAAATCATCAAGCACAACAAGCCCATGCAGCGCCTGATGGTGGCCGGCGCCGGCTGCAAGCTGGCCCTCGCCATCGCGACGAACACCACCGTTCTGCTGGCCCTGTACGGCATCATGATGGGCAATTACGACAGCCTGTACCTGCCGCTGATGATCCTGGGCTATGTGTTCGCCGTTCCTTTCTTCCTGCTTTCCGTCCGCACCAGCCAGAAAAAGGGCCAGAAAGCTTCCCTCACCCGTTATGTCAGCGTCGCGCTGATCAGCTATGTCGGCGTGCTGGTGCTGCTGATCCTCTCCAACCAGCAGAATCCCGCGCTGCTGCTGTCTTTCCCCTTCAACGGAGGCGGCGCCATCAACCTGTACACCATCCTGTTCATCCTGTTCTTCGGCCTCGGCTACGGCGCGTACTACGCCACGGCGGATATGCCGATCCCCATGGTGGCCGACTGCTCGGACTATGAGACCTACCGCAGCGGCAAGTATATCCCCGGCATCATGGGCACCCTGTTCTCCCTGGTGGACAAGCTCGTATCGTCCCTGGCGCCCACGCTGGTGGCCTTCATCTTCATGGCGTTCGCCGGGCTGCCGGATCTTCCCACTGACGCCACGCCCTTCTCCCAGGGCATCAAGATCGCGGTCATCGTCATGTTCTGCGTCATCCCCATGGTCGCGTGGATCGCGACGCTGTGGGCCATGCACGGCTACAGCCTCAGCGGTGAAAAGATGAAGGAGATCCAGCGCGTCAACGCGGCCCGCAAAGAGGGTATCGCCCAGGGCATGACTGTCGAACAGGCCATGGAAAAATGGCCCGGCGAAGATTAATCTGATCATTATTTGAAAGGAGCAATCAATATGAATCTTCCTCTGAACGTGGACTTTACCCGAAAAGTCGTGGTCGTGACAGGCGCGGGCGGCGTGCTGTGCGGCGACATGGCCCGTGCGTACGCCCAGGCCGGCGCAAAGGTCGCGGCGCTGGACCTCAACGAGGATGCCGTCAAGAAACTGGCGGACGATCTGAAAGCCCAGGGCTACTGCTGTGAAGGCTACAAGGCCAACGTGCTGGATCCCGAAGCGCTGGAGCAGGTACACCAGCAGGTGCTGAAAGATCTCGGTCCCTGCGACATCCTGGTCAACGGCGCCGGTGGCAACAACCCCCGCGCGACGACGGACAACGAGTACCAGCATGAGGCCAAGGAAGGCCAGAAGACCTTCTTCGATCTCGAAGCCTCCGGCGTGGACTTCGTGTTCAAGCTCAACTTCCAGGGCACGCTGCTGCCGACCCAGACCTTCGCTAAGGACATGGTGGAGCGCAAGCACGGCTGTATCCTGAACATCTCCTCCATGAACGCCTATATCCCGCTGACCAAGATCCCCGCTTATTCCGGCGCGAAGGCCGCCATCTCCAACTTCACCCAGTGGCTGGCGACCCATTTCGCGGGCAGCGGCATCCGCGCCAACGCGATTGCTCCCGGCTTCCTGGTCTCCAACCAGAACCGCGCGCTGCTCTTCAATCCGGACGGCACCCCGACCGCCCGCTCCGCCAAGATCCTGAACGGCACCCCCATGGGCCGCTTCGTCGATTCTGAAGAACTGCTCGGCGGCGTGTTCTTCCTCACTGATGACAAGGCTGCTTCCGCCATCACCGGCGTGGTGCTGCCCATCGACTGCGGTTTCGCGGCGTACTCAGGCGTATAAAGTGTAAAACATCGGGAAAACTTTGCGAAAATGCCCCAAACATGGTATAATTATATAGGAAAACAACCGGCCAATGGTCGGACAAAAGAAAGGATGGCTGTTATTATGAAGAAATTCCTCTCCCTGCTGCTGGTCGCCATGCTGGCGGTCTCCTGTGTCGCCGTCGCTGAAAACATTCTTGAAGCGGACCCCGAAGAGGTCATGAGCTTCAACCGCAAGGCCCCCGTCACCGACTGGGAAGGCGAGTGGGTGCTTGCCGCTGCCTACATTGGCGAAGATTTCGCGGATGAGAACGATATTGAAACGACCGGCCTGATTGCCGTGCCCGAGAAAGCCGTGACCATGAGCGTCAAGGCGATTCTCGACGGCAGCGCCACGGGTTCCGACGCGGGCGTCATGGTCGACCAGGCGTCCTACATCCACACCCATGTGCACGACATCGAAGCCAAGCTGGCGTTTGACGCCTCCATCACCGATGACGAAGCCACCCTCAAGCTGCCCTGGGACGGCTGGGACTGGACCAAGGATGCTGAGTGGACCGGCTGGACCGAAGGCGGCACCTACATCTGCAAGGGCGTCGGCAAGCTGAGCAAGGTCGGCGCTGACGACAAGAGCCTGTATTTCGGCAAGGTGACCGGCGTCGAGAACGAAGCGATCTCCGATGAAAACATGAAGTATATGGGCATGAACGAAGCGGGCCAGCTGATCGTCTGCTACAGCGACGACAACATGGTCAAAAAAGACGGTGACGTCGCTTTCGCCTATATCTTCGTCAAGGCCGAATAATCCAAAGAAACCGCTCACAAAACACAAAGCCTGTCCTCGTCACACGGGGACAGGCTTTGCGTTTGAAGCAGGGCTTGTACAGATTATCCGTTTGTCACAACTGTCTTGCCAGTACCCGCTTGAGGAATTCCTGAGTCCTTGGCTGCTTTGGCTGGCTGAAGAGCTGCTGGGGCGGAGCGTCTTCGACGATGACGCCGCCGTCCATAAACAGGACACGGCTGGCAACGTCGCGCGCGAAGCTCATTTCGTGCGTGACGATCAGCATGGTCATTCCTGCGGATGCCAGGTCCTGCATGACGTTGAGCACTTCGCCGACCATCTCCGGGTCGAGGGCGCTGGTGGGTTCGTCGAACAGCAGAACTTCCGGCTCCATACAGAGGGCCCGGGCGATGGCGACACGCTGTTTCTGCCCGCCGGACAGCTGTGCCGGCCGGGCTGCCCGATACGCGTCCATCCCTACCCGCTGCAGGTAAGTCAACGCGCGTTTCTCGGCGTCGGCGCGGCTCGCTTTCAGGACCTGCATCTGACCGAGCATACAGTTTTCCAGCACGGTATGATTGCCGAACAGGTTGAATGACTGGAACACCATGCCCACTTTGCTATTGTATATGGTGCGCTTGCACGCGGTTTCAGCGTTCTTTCCGTGATAGAGGATCTCACCGCCGGTCGGCTCTTCCAGGAAATTGATGCACCGGAGCAGGGTGCTTTTTCCTGAACCGGATGAGCCGATGATGCAGATGACGTCGCCTTTTTCCACGGAGAAGCTGATGTCTTTCAGGACGACATGATCGCCGAAATGCTTTTCCAGGTGCTGTATTTCCAGGATTTTCTCCATGATTACGCTTCCTCCTCGTTCACGGTGATGCTGCTGTGGCTGTCGCTCTGCGAGCCGTAAATGGTGTAATTCTTTTTGCCGTCCATTTTGCGCTCAAGAAGGCGCAGCAGGCGCGTGACCGAAAAGGTCAGTACCAGATAGATGCAGGCAATGACGAAGAAAGCTTCAAAATACCTGCCGTAGTTACCGGCGGCGCTTTTACCGGTGAAATAGAGTTCGTTCAGGGAAATCACGTTCAGAACGCTTGAATCCTTGATGTTGACCACAAACTCGTTGCCGATGGAGGGCATGATGTTGCGCACGGCCTGGGGGAGGACGACATGGACCATCGCCTGCCAGTGCGTCATGCCGATGGCGGTAGCCGCCTCCTTCTGACCTTTGTCGACACTGATGATGCCGCCGCGGATGATCTCGGCCATGTAGGCGCCTGTGTTGATGGACACGATGAGGATGGCCGCGGGCAGTACGGGCGTGCCTCGTTTGATGAGGCCGATCATCATCGAACCGTAGTAGATCACCATGCTCTGCACGATCATGGGCGTGCCGCGGAACACCTCGATGTAAACGTTCAGCAGGAAGTGAACCAGCTTGAGCGGCAGCTTGCGGTACCAAGGCCCTTTGGGCAGGGGGACAGTGCGCACGATGGCCACCAGAAGGCCGATGACGAAACCGAGGATTGTACCTGTCAGCGCGACAAGCAGGGTGATCCCGGTGCCCTGGAGAAAAAGCTGGCCGTAGCGGTCCAACAGAAAGGAAACCCAGCCGAAAAAAGTGGACGGTACGTTCATGTGAACTCCTTTGTGCACGAGTCAGGACAATACAAGGCTGCCCTGGCAGAATACAGCAACACATCCGGCCTCTTTGGTGAAGCCGGATGTGTTATGCTGGCGGAGCATCCTTATTCGGCGACCAGCGGCTGACGCGCGGTGGCGTCCACCATGATCTGAACGCGTTCTTCTTCGCTGATGCCGGCCAGGGTCGCATTGATTGCGTCTTTGTACTGGCTGCCGTAGACGATGCCGATCGCGATGGCGGTGTCGGATTCGTCCGCTTCAAAGCCCTGACCCTCCGCGAAAGCGATATAGGTCAGGCCCGGGTTCGCCATGATGTCGGCTTCCGCGCCGGGGCGCTCAGCGATGTAACCGTCGATGGCGTCGCTGTTCAGGGCGACGATCATGGCCGGGAAAGTCTCGCGGGGCATGTCGTGGATGACGCCGGGAATCTGGTCGATCACGGTATCATGGAAGGTATTGAGCTGCGCGCAGATGACTGCTCCCGTGAGATCGCTCAGAGACTGGGCGTTTGCGTATTTGCCGTCCTTGCGTACGACCACGACCAGTTCGCTCTGATAGTAATAATCAGTAAAGTCGATCGTCATCTTCCGCTCCGCGGTGGGGCTCATGCCAGCGATGATCAGGTCGATATTGCCGCTGTTCAGGGAGGGAATCAAACCGTCCCAATCGGTCTTGACGATTTCCAGATCCATTCCGAGGTCTGCAGCAATCCGCTTGGCGATCTGTACGTCGTAGCCGTCGGCATAGCCGTTGTTGTCGGCGATGACCGCGGTGAATTCGGTTTCGTTCACCTGCTGCCAGTTGTAGGGGGCATAACCGCACTCCATGCCCACGCGCAGCGTGCCTTCCGCATAAGCGGAAACGGCGGTCAGCATCATGATGGCAATCAGAACAGTAAGCAGCTTTTTCATGTGAAATCCTCCAAATAAAATGATGAGCAGCCATTTTCGCTACTCATCACGTATCATCTGCCTGATTGCGTTCCGCCAGGTGAGGATCATTGCGAGAATAGCGCTCCATGGCCTGTGCCATGACAGTCAAACGAATATTCTCCGTTTGCCCAACGTTCAGGTGTGCCTTCACCTGACGTTTCGGCGATCTTCCCTTTTTCCTCCGTTCATTGCCCCGGCAGGCTCCCGAAGAATAATGATGTCGATCGCGCCTCTATTCCACCCGGTTTCCGGGTGACGATGAAACCATACACCTTTTTGAGGCCATTGTCAATTGACTTGATGCGGCATGATGTTTCTATTCTGTTTTTAATCCTTGCGCGTTTGAAAGAGATGACCGGCAATTCGCCATAGACCTTGCGGCTCCGGTATTGACACGCCTTGATGCGCTGCTGTATGATACCTTTGTGACCGGGAAAGATCCTGACGATGCGGGAATCATATCAATCGAAGATCGCAAAGGCAATGTCATCCAGACCGTACGGTGACAGACGGCTGTCAAAGGCGCCGGCCGAAGGGGATTGCCCTTCGCAGTGATTACGGAAGGCTGTTCGCTGCAATGAAATTCGATACGGAGAACAGGCAGGACGAGCCTGAACCGGAGAACAGCGGTCTGTCCGTGGCGTAAACAGCTCCGGGGCCTCAAAATCATTCACGGTACTTTTATTCTGCTTTTTTTCGGATGCATGAAAAGCCCGATCGTTCACAGTACTGCATCACGGCACAATTCGCCTTGATTATCAGGATCCCTTCTGATATAATCCGGAAGCGGAACATTGCGTTATTTCGGAGATGAGAATCATGGAATGGGAAGTCGCACTGATTGAATGGATCCAGAAAACCCTGGGAAGTCTGAACAGCACGGTCGGAACGGTCATGAGCTTTATTGGCGGCGAGATCGGCCTGATGCTGGTATCGCTGATCGTTCTTTTCTGCTGGAAAAAGGAAAGCGGAATGCGCCTGGCATTGATCATATCGGTAGTTAATACCTGGCTGCCGATGATCAAGGCTGTCGCGATGCGGCTCCGGCCCTATATGGAACACCCGGACCGGGTGCAGGGCGTCGCGGACTTCGGGAACACCGCTTCGATGGACGATGTTGCCGCCCAGGGCTACTCCTTTCCCAGCACTCACAGCGCTTCGGCGATGGCACTGTTCATTTCCCTTGCGCATGATATCAGGAAAAGATGGATGTGGATCGCCGGCATCGTCATTACTTTCCTGGTGGGTGTCAGCCGGGCAATCAACGGGATGCACTATCCGACGGATATCCTGGCCGGATGGGCGCTCGGTTTTGCCAGTGCCGGAATCTGCCTGCTGCTGGAGAAGAAGGTGAAGAATGAGTGGATCCGGCATCTGATCCTGCTGGTTTTGGCGCTGCCCGGACTGTTTTTCGTCCGGACAGAGGATTACTTTACCTCCCTGGGCCTGCTGGTCGGCCTGATTGCCGCGATCCATTTTGAGGAGAAGTTCGTGAACTTCAAGGATACCCGGAACATCTGGGCGATGATCCTGCGAGTGGCCGGAGCCTTCGCGCTCTACTTTTTGATGAATACAGTGCTGAAGCTGCCCTTCAGCAAGGATTTCCTCTCAAGCGGAACCCTGACGGCGTTCCTGGTCCGCGCGGCGCGCTACAGCCTGATCATCTTTACGATCATTGGCATATATCCGATGCTCTTCCCGTACTTTGAAAAAATCGGGAAGAAGGAATAAAAACCGAAACAACTGACGTCTGCACTGAAAGCAATATGCCCCTGGTTCGTATCATGCCGAATCAGGGGTTTTTGTGATGCTTTGGAGCAGAATGCGAGAAATGACTTTCGCGACAGAAATCGGTTTGTTGACGGCGCAATTGTTGCGTTCCGGCGCGGTTTCTGGTATAGTTATAGCAAATGGATGATCGCGGGAACCGCGAATCTGGATGGAGGTACTTTTATGGCGCTGCACGTGATGGACGAAGCGAACCGCTGCCTGCAATGCAAAAAGCCTCGCTGCCAGGAGGGCTGTCCCATTCATACCAATATACCGCAGGTGATCCGGCTGTTGAAAGACGGAAAGCTGAACGACGCGGGCTGGATGCTGTTTGAAAACAATCCCCTCACCACGGTCTGCGCCCTGGTGTGCAACCACGAGAACCAGTGCGAGGGCCACTGCGTGCGCGGAATCAAGGACGTGCCCGTGCACTTTTCCGTCATTGAGAGCTATATTTCCACCACCTACGCCAACCAGATGGTCAAAGGCCCGGCGCCTTCCAACGGCAGGAAAGCCGCTGTCATCGGCGCGGGTCCGGCCGGCCTGACCGTCGCGATCATTCTGGCGCGGAAGGGATACAAGGTCACGATCTTCGACAGCAGGGACAAGGTCGGCGGCGTAATGCGCTACGGCATCCCGGATTTCCGCCTGCCCGATTCCGTGCTGGACGATATGGCCTACCGCCATCTGGAACTGAAAGGCATCCAGTTCCGGCCCAACACCTATATCGGCAGCGCCATTACCATCGACGATCTGTTCCGGGACGGCTACCAGAGCGTGTTCGTCGGCGCGGGCCTGTGGAAGCCCCGTCGGCTGAACATCCGGGGTGAGAGCCTGGGCCATGTCACCTATGCCATCAATTATCTGGCCAGTCCCGCCGCGTTCCGCCTGGGCGAGCGCATCATGGTCATCGGTACGGGCAACAGCGCCATGGACTGCGCCCGTACCGCCATCCGCCACGGGGCGAGATACGTCTCCTGCGTGAACCTTACGGACACACTGACCGCCAGCCAATACGAGACCAGCTACGCCAAGCTGGAAGGCGTGTACTTCATTTACAACAAATGTACCCTGGAGATCCGGGAAGACGGCGTGATCCTGGCGGACAGCCAGGTGGGCGAGGACGGAAAAATCAAACCCATTCCCGGCACGGAAAAGCTGTACCCCTGCACCGGCGTGATCGTGGCCGTTAGCCAGGGCGCGGAGAGCAACCTGATCACGACGACCAAGGATATCGACACCAGCAAGAGCGGCCTGCTCACCGTCGACGCTGACGGGCACACCAGCCGCCCCGGCGTGTTTGCGGCCGGCGACGCCGCCAGCGGCGCGCGCACCGTCGTGGAGGCCGTGGCCAACAGCAAGCGGGTCGCCGAGGCCATGCACGAATACATGCAAAGCCTGCCGCTGCCCGTGACCACCGATTACCCCGACGCGCCCGTCGTGGAATTCACGGACGCCGTGGCCCAGGCGGAGCAGAAACCGTAAAACAGGCGTTGATTTCAACGCATCCTGTTGATATCATTGTACGAAATACAGGTTCGAATGCTGATAATGGAAACACAACCCTGATCCTGATACGGGATCGGGGTTGTGGCTTTTCAAACGATCGTCCCTCTGATATAATGGCTGCGGCGATCAGGCCGAAAGACCGGAATTTGGAGAGAAGAATATGAAACTGATTATCGCAAGCAACAACCAAGGAAAAATCCGGGAATACAAGGATATTTTTGAACCGTTCGGTTTTCTCGTGCTGTCACAGGCGGAGGCGGACATCAATCTTGAGGTGGCAGAGACCGGCAGCACCTTCGAGGAAAATGCCGTTCTAAAGGCCCGTGCGATTTACGACATGTCTCATTGCTGCGTGATCTCTGACGACAGCGGCCTGGAAGTGGAAGCGCTGGGCGGGGAGCCGGGTCTCTATTCGGCCCGGTATAAGGGGCTGGGCACGGAGCATGAGCGGAGAATGGCGGTTCTGAAAGGTCTGGAAGGAAAGGATCATCGCAACGCGCGATTCGTAACCTGCATATGTTTTATTGACGAAACAGGCGCAGAGCATATTTTTACCGGAATATGGAACGGGGTCATCGCGGAGAAGGAAGAAGGCACCAATGGTTTCGGCTACGACCCGATTTTCATTTCCGAGGATGGAAATGGAAAAACCACCGCAAGTATGCCTCTTTCATTCAAAGAGACGCATTCTCACCGGGCGAAAGCCGTGAAAAGCCTGATCGCTTATCTTCGATCCAGATAACAAAACGCTCATTTCAGAACCATGGGGATCACGGCAAAACTGGCTTCGTTATCCACGGTGAAGCTGTAGTCGCGCGTCACGGGTACGAGCTCTTCCGGCTGCAGACCCATCGATTCGAGTTCCGCCGGAGAAAAACTGTCATAGACCGCCGCGTCGTCGGAGAAGCCGCAGAAGGGGACGATGTACAATTCCAGCCTATGCCCGGCGGCAACGGTATAATAGGCGGGCTGCAGATACAGCGTATAGTCGTACCAGGTGCCCGCGGCGATCGGCTCTTCCCGCCTGACAGCGGTGGATGGCATGAATCCGGCTTCCGGATTGCGGAGATCCATGGCACCGTACGCGACGATCTTCCGGTTTCTTTCCACCTGCTTCCAGGTGACCAGGTCGTAGGGTTCCGCACCCGCTCCGCGGTTGACGCCGTCTTCCCGGATCACCTGCTGATCGAGTACGCCGATGCTGCCAGTGTCGAAGCAGGGGAAAGCTTCTTCCGCCTGGTCCACCAGGACGGCGCCGAGCATCAGCGTGTTTTTGTCCACGTCGTCGGTTTTGACCCGCAGGCGGACCTCTGTTACGCCGTTGACTGTCCCGGCTTCAGGCACGTCCATCGTCCAGACTAGGCGGTCGGGTCCGGAAGAACCGTCAAAAGTGTCGGTCAGCAGGCTGGTGTTGTTCATGTGCGCGTTGGCGGCGGAAACGGTGTATTCACCTGTCAGCCTTGGCTCAAGGCGTATCG
>JAFRNK010000109.1 GCA_017430225.1 Clostridia bacterium
CCGTTGAAGGCGCTGCGATCACGCTGCTGAACGCGCTGCCCGAAGACTTTGACCTCCAGGTGCTGGATATCCGCTGGGGTGTACGCAATGAGGATATCATTCCTGCCGACAGCTATGATGTTGCGGCTGCTGACGGAAAGGTGACCATCAATTTCCACAGCCCGGAGACGGTAAAAGCCGGTTACTACTATGTGAACGTGGTCGACGCCAGCGGTAAATACCGCTCACCCTCCTTTGAAGGCGGCCCCGCAGCCGCGCAGGCACCTTATTTCATCATTGACAGCAGCCTGACAGCAGATGACATTTCCTTTGACGGCAAGGGCATCGTCCTTGCCAAAGGCTCCATTTCAGATTACCTTCAGAATATCCAGCATGTACAGATCCTGGCTGAAGGAGCCGAGAAAGCTGTTGAACAGGAAATTGTAGGTCATCACGGCACAGTCGGCAATTTCATTGCGCTGGATGAAAACGGCGTGCTGAACGCGGACGGTGTCGTCAAAGCGCGCAACGGCAGCGAAAACCCGCTGTTTGAAGCAGGCGTCAATTATACCGTAACAGTAGCCGCATTCGGTTATCCGGAGTTTTCTTTCTCTTATTCAAAGGAAAATACTGCTGCTGAAGCCGCTGCCCTGCTGGAGGCTGTCAGGGGAACATATGAAGCCCTGTTCCCGGTAATCACATCACCGGACTACGACCAGCTGTGGCTCGATCCTTGCAAAGCCGCTTTGGGCGAGGAAGCAGCCCCGGCGGTTGCTGACATGCTTAAGGCCGCCTGCAGCGGTACGATTTACGGTCAGGACGCTGTCGACATCTATGGCGACGGCAGAAACGGCGCTCAGTTCGATTGTCTGTTTATCAACGGCGTGGATCAGATCACCTTCGACGGCACAGTCATCAGCGGAAGCCTTGAAGGGGACGAGGTGTTCAGGCATGAATACGTCTTTGCCGGACCGCTGTCGCTGGGCGGCATGATGGACGGATTTCTCTATAAAACTGAAGATGCGGACGCAGGAGAGTTCAGATACTTCTTTATGATGCCCGATACTCCTGACACCACTTATCATCTGGAATTCCGCTACGGCAGTGATCCGGACGCGCTGACTCTGTACAACGAGGGTCCCTATGCCTACTGGCTGGCCGCGGGTTTCCCGGTGGATGCAGACGAAGAAATGATCAAAAATGTCATTACGCTGTTCTGCGAGGAGAATCTGGCAGAAGCAGCCTGAAGGCTGAATCTCAACGGCGGCATGGTGCGATTTGCAGCATGCCGCTTTTTTTCGACAGGACGGACTCTGAAACCTGATAATAAAGCCGGTACACATAACAAAGAACGGATTCTTTCCTTGCATACGCAACCGTTTTGTGCTAATATGATAGCAATAAAACCCGCCGACCGGCACAGATATGCCAAGCCAACTGTCAGTACCGGCGCGGGAAAAACAGAAAGGTGATGTGTATGTCAAAGATCAAAAAATCGACGCGCAATCTCCTCATCGCCGCATTGATCCTCGTCCTCTGCGGCAGCTTCCTGGCGAGTATGTTCAACACCGGCATGTTCTCCGTGAACGTATCGCGCATCAGCTTCGATACCGCGAACGGCACGCTGAGCGGCCTGCTTTACATGCCCAAGGATGCCTCGGCGTCAAATCCCCGACCCACCGTCATCCTGACCCACGGCTACCTGAACTCCGCGGAAATGCAGGATGCCAACGCCATCGAACTGAGCCGCCGCGGATATGTAGTGTTCGCGTTCGATATGTATGACCACGGCCACAGCGACATCAAGAACGAAGTGTACGAACCCTACGCCCCCTACGGTGCTTTCCTGATGACGTGGGCGCCGTTCTGGGTGAATTCCATGAACGATGCGGTGCAGTACATCTATGACCAGCCCTACGTGCTCAAGGATGCAAACGGCAACGGCGTCATCGGCGTCACCGGCCACAGCATGGGCGGTTTTTCCAGCACCATGGCGGTCTATGACGACGAGCAGGCCTTCGCCGCCACCGGCGTCCGCAAGATCATGGCGAACCTGACCGAAGGCAGCGACTTCAACTATTCCGGCATCTTCGGCGTCACGGCGGACGTGTTCAATCAGTCCGGCGGCGGCCGCATCCTGGGCAAAGTCGCGGCACAGTACGACGAATTCTTCTTCAACGAGCCCGACGCTCCCGCCGGCACCGTCAGGAAGAAGAATTATGTGGGAACGCCTGACGGCAAAACCTTCCTGCAGCAGGAAAACGGCCAGGCCAACACCTGGTATGACACCAGCGACGGCGGCAAACGCATCATTTATCAGCCTGCGCAGACCCACCCCTGGAATCACTTTTCCAAGACGACCACCGCGAACGCGATCGAGTTCTATACCACCGCTTTCGCCGCCTACAACAACGGCATCAAGGACATCGCCGCCACCAGCCAGATCTGGCAGTGGAAGGAAGCCTTCGAATGCGTCGCCCTGGTGGGCTTCATCCTGTTCCTGCTGGCCATCGCCAAGCTGCTGATCGGCCTGCCCTTCTTCTCCCAGGCGAACACCGGCGCGCTCGTCCCCCAGAAAGGCGCTTCAGGCTCCCGCATGATCATCGGCATTGTGATCATGATCGTCGCGATCCTGCTGCCCGGCATCCTGTTTGAGACGCTGTACGGCTGGGATACCGCTTCCACCGGCATGAACATCGTCTTCTGGGCTGCGGTGGTCATCGCGATGGGCGGCTGCGCCTACGGTATCCTGCAGTTTAACAGCACCAAGGAAAAGAAGTATCTCGTCGGCGGATCCTTCGCGCTGGTGGCCGGCGTGCTGCTGGCTGTCCTGTCCAAAATGAACCTGTACACTGCCGCTACCACCTGGACTGCGCCTGTGGTCAATGATGTCGGCAAGTGGACCGTCGGCTGCACCTTCATCGCCCTGCTGATCATGAGCCTGGTCTTCCTGTTCGTCAAGTCCAAAGACGGCGTGAAGCTGGCGGATTACGGCGTGACCTTCAAGCCCATGGCCATCATCGCGGGCTTGTGCACCGCGGTCGTATCGGTCGTCGCCGCCTATGCGCTGCTCTTCCTCATCGACCTGATCTTCAAGACCGACTTCCGTATCTGGACCTTCGCGTTCAAGACATTTGACGCGAACATCTGCCCCGCCATCATCCGCTACCTGCCCACCTTCCTGGCCTTCTACATCGTCAGCACCGCCTCCATCTGCATCAACACGAATACGGAGCGGCTGCAGGGCTGGAAGGGCTACTGCGTGGCCATCCTGCTCAATGCGGGCGGCGCGCTGATCTGGCTGATCCGCCAGTATGTGACCCTCTTCTCCACCGGTGTTGCCGCGCATCCCGGCGCCGCGCTGAGCGGCATCGTGCTGGTCGCCATGGTAGTCACCCTGGCCATCGCCGCCTGCATCAGCCGTTTCCTGTACAAGCGCACCGGCAACATATGGACCGCCGCCTTTACCAACGGCCTGCTCATGACTATCATGACCGTGGCGAATACGACGGTATTCTACAAATAATCAAAATCGTCTGAATCATCAGGCACGAAGGCCGTCCCCAAAGACGGCCTTCGATTTTTTTGCAAAAAAGGCTTGACAAATATATCGGTTGACGATATAATCATATCACGATATATCGTTAAGCGATATATCGAGCAACGATGGAGGTGACACGAATGCCTGATTCATTGGCATTGACCGAATCGACGTACTACATCCTTCTGTCCCTGCTTTCGCCCCAGCACGGTTACGCGATCATGCAGCAGACAGAGGAGATGAGCCGCGGCCGCGTCAAACTGGCTGCGGGCACGCTGTACGGTGCGCTCAACTCGCTTTGTGAAAAAGGATGGATCATTCAGCTGCCGGTCGAAGACGGCAGCCGGAGAAAAGAATACCGCCTGACCGAGAAAGGAAAAGCCATCCTGGTCCATGAGATCGAACGTCTCAGAGAGCTGGCGGATAACGGAGAACGGAAACTGAAGGAGGCCTGAACATGGAAAACCGTATGACGATCAGGAAATGGTACTGGGTCTGGGATTTTGAAAAAGAAGAAAACTTGCTGAACGAAATGGCAATGAACGGATGGGTGCTGGAAAGCGTCGGTTTCTGCACCTATCACTTCATCCGCTGCGAGCCGGGCGAGTATAACGTTCGCACCGAAATGCACCCTTATGACGAAGCCTATGTCCAGTTCATGCAGGATACCGGAGCGGAATACGTCGGCAGGATGATGATGTGGATCTATTTCCGCAAAAAGACCGCGGACGGCAAGTTCGATCTGTTCTCTGACATCGATTCCAGGATCAGCCACCTGGACAAGATCGGAAGAGTACTGTCCGCCATCGGCGGGGCGAACCTGCTGATCGGCTTAGTGAATTCCTTCAGCCCGGCGCGGTTCGGATGGATCAACCTCGTGTGTGCCACGTTCCTGATGTACGCCCTGGGCCGTATCCACGGCAAGAAAGAAGCGCTTGAAAAAGAGCGCCTGCTGCGCGAGTGACACAGGCGCAGGACGCTCCCATCATTTTGAATTGATTATCTCCCGCACGCTGCCAACGCGTCACGGATCAGTATGTTGAACTTGTCCGCCTGCCAGGCAGCGCGCCCGACATACAGGCCGTCCACTGAAGGCAGGGCGATCAGTTCCCGCGCGTTGCCGGGATTCACGCTTCCGCCGTACAGGACCGGAATCCGGCTGCCGGCCTCGCCGAACATCCCGCGCAGGACCTCTTTGATCGCCGCGTGCATCGTTTCGGCGTAGGCCGGCTCGGCGGGCGTGCCGTTCACGCCGATGGACCAGACGGGCTCGTACGCAACGCGCACTCGCGGCGCTTCTTCCCGGCTCACCCCATACAGCCCGATCTTGAGCTGCATGGTGAGTACCTCACGGCTGATTCCGTAACGCTTGTCCTCCGCGGTCTCGCCGACGCACAGAAGCGGGATCATGCCGTGATCGAGGGCGCAGCGCACCTTGCGCTGCTCATCCTCGTCCGTTTCGCGGAAGACGTGTCTCCGTTCAGAGTGCCCGGCCATCACCATGCCGATGCCCAGTTCCCTGAGCATCCGGCAGGAAATCTCACCGGTAAACTGGCCTTCTTCCTCCCAGCCCATGTTCTGCGCGCCGAGGCGAACCAGGCTCTGGTCCGTCACCCGCGCCGCTTCCGGCAGCGCGGTGTAGGACGGGAGGATGAACAGTTCGATCCCCTCCCGGTTCAGATCCGCCGTCAGGCGCTGGAGTTCCGTCAGGTACGCGGCTGTATCCGCCACGCCCTTGTACATTTTCAGGTTGCTGCCGAAATACAGTTTACCGGCTTTCATGCACACTCTCCCCGATGAGCGTCATACTCATGATATGCATCTACTTTAGGCTGCGAAGCACAGCCGGGAACAAATTCATTGGTAAAGAACGCGTCAGTCAGTTGTTCACGCACTTTTGCTCCAGTTGTAAACGCGCCGAGGCAAAGGATATTCGCATCGTTGCTGAGGCGGGCGCGTTCCGCAGAATAGACATCCGAAACAACAGCGGCATAAGCGCCTTTGACCTTGTTTGCAGCAATGGACATACCTAATCCTGTACCGCAGATCAGCACACCGCGGTCAAATTTCCCGGCGGCAACCGCTTCACCCACAGCCACAGCGGTATGTGCGTAAACCGGATCCTCACTGCCGAAATCTGTTACTTCTCCATAACCTTTTTTTGTAATATAAGCGATCAGTGCTTCTTTTTCCTTTTGTGCATTGGGATCACAACCAATAGCGATTTTCATAATAATCCTTTCCTGCCGGGAGGCATATGACCACGCTGACCCGAAAACGGGATCAGCATTTCCGTCATACGCGCTTCCTGTCAAGAGAGGTAATGATTTTTCTGCTTCTGCGAACCTGCTCACGAGAGGCTTTGGTCGCGATGACGGAATATAAAACTGAGATGACACCGATTTCACCGATGCGCGAGACTGTCATATCACTGTAGATATCACTGTCAAACATTCCGGTGACCAATTCATAGTCGAGATATTTGGACGATGGTGTGTTAGGCAATCCAACGACACCGATCGTAGGAATACCCATTTCACGGGCAAGTTTTAAGCTCTCCAGTGTGCTCATGGAACGGCCGCTGTTATTGACCGCAAACACTACACAGCGCTTAGAGGGATCGAGATTACGGATAGCCATCAACTGAAAGAATGGATCAGTATGGTGGATACAATTCAACGCAAGTTTAGTGAAAGCGTCATAAGCACAATACCCGGCGCAGGATGAGCCGCCTTCAGAGATAATGACGATCTGATCAGCGTTGATGAGGAGAGCGGAGACAGCCTCAAGAAGCTCCTCGCCCAGTGATTTATTCAGATCATCCATGGTACGCTTGTTCAGGGCGACTACTTTCTGACGGATACTGCCAATAGTATCCTTCATGGCAATCGGCTCAAACAGAGCGTCATTATTTTGGTCTCCGTCAGATAGACGGACCTTCATTTCGGCAAACCCTCTGTATCCGAGCGTTCGGCAGAAACGCACCACCGTCGCGGCCGATACGCAGAGTTCCTGCGCGAAATCATTGATTGTCATTTCGGATATATCGCAATCCGGTTTTAGCAGATAATCCGCAATCTGCCGATTGGAACGGGACAGAACTGAATACATCATTTGAATATGCGCTTTCGCGGGAGAGAGTTGTTTTTCAGCCATAATGCCTCCTCACCCGGCGCGATCAACGCATCCTCAGCTGGAGCAATCCTCCCGCGCCGCTTCCTGCAATATTTTCTGTACGATTGACAGGGCGATTTTTTCATCGCCAACCAGGCCGCCTTTTGAGGCGACAACCATACCGTTGAGCCTGCCGCCAATAATGCGGCACAGGTCAACCTGTGGAATAATATAATCGTGTACCCGGATGCATGACACATCCAATTGGGCCAGAATAGCAGCCATGGTATCCCCGCCGGTAATGTAGAGTCCAGACACTTTGGAGATACGTTTCTGGCTGGACAGGATAATCCCGAGAATCTGACCCAGACTGTCCACAACCGGATCCTGTCCGTTCGTTGTGCGGGCATTATCACGCTGGCGCTCTTCCTCTGCGCTGAACCTGCAAGCTTCCGTAGCTGCATCCAAGACGATAGCCCTTGGGGCTTGTTCCCGGTTCAGCATAGATATCGCTTCTTCCGCCACACGTTTTACTTCGGATTGTCTGTCTTCGCCGCCGTTCAGAAAACGATCCGGATGGATGATAACCCGATCAGTCTGCGGATCAGCAGACAGAGTATCAATCTGCTGCCGGCTGTACACCGTGGTACTCCCGACAGCGACCAGTACGGTACCCTCGCATTCAACCGTTTGGACGGTCTTTTCTTTACATTCAGCTATATCCCCGTTCATCAGGCACGCGGTAAAGGGACCGGGATCGACACTCAGCAGCGGTAAATCCAGCTGAAGGCAAGCGCTGGCGATCAATCGGATATCATCCATGGAGACAGCGTCAGCCACAACTACGCGAACACCGTGATTATACAGGCTTTTCAGCCGTTTTGCAATCCCTTCAACACCGTCAGTCAGGCATTCGGCGGTCAATTGTTCCACAGGGCGGCGTGTCTGGCTTGACAGGAGACGGGGAATAAAGCTCTCATGCACAGGTGTGCGCACATCATTGCGCACCTCAGTACGTGCAAGCAGATTACCATCGATCAGCGAATATCCTCCCACAACAATACGGTGGTTCTGCGGCATGGACGGTACCACAACCGCTAAACAGTCTTCACCCAGCACATCAAGCATTGCATCAATTTCACTGCCGATACCGCCGCGCAATGTAGTATCAATCCGTTTCTGAAAGCGGGAAGCTCCCCAATCCCGAAGCAGCGTGCAAGCACGGCTGACAGTATTATATGCATCCTTTGCCTTCATCGCACGGCTGCCAGTACTCAGCAGAATAGCTTCCGCATCAGTCGGTCCCGTCTTTTCGGCAGCATTCAGATCCCGGTAGGCAATGGCGGATAATCCACTGCGCGCAAATAATGCGGCTGCAGTCGTTGCTCCAGTCAGATCATCTGCGACTGTCCCCAGTCGAATCATAGCCATACCTCCCGTTTTATTTGTCAATCAGCAAGTTAACACTATCAGTTGAAGAAGATTTTTTCGTCTTCCAGGGTATTATTATCGTTTTTGTATAGATTAGTCACATGGTATACACCGTCATCATCCAGTTCTACTTCCAGGCATGAGGCATTGGGAATGGCGATGCGTCGGAAGTCTTTGAGCGGGATTGACTTATCCAGGTACATAATGACTGACTGGATCGGTCCACGATGGCAGGCAATCAGAATCTTTTCCGCCGGACGCTGACACTTAAGGTCTTCGAGAAAATCACCAACACGATCAATCATCTGCTGGTAGCTTTCTGCACCTTCACCGGGTACATACTGTTCCGGGTGTTTGGTGAAAGCAACCGTAATCGGATCTGTATCCAGCATGCTGGTATGAGCCAGCGCACCGACTTCAATTTCCCGCAGACGGCGATCCACAATGTACTGGCTGCGTGGAATACCCGTAGCAATTTCGCAGGTAGTCTGCGCTCGATCAAGAGGACTGCAGTAGATCATATCCCAAGTGATCTTTTTTTCGCGCAGGAGTTTCCCGACTTCCTCCGCCTGTTTGCGTCCCGTTTCATTCAGCGGAATGTCTGTACAGCCTTGGATCAGATTCTCAAGATTATAATTTGTCTGGCCATGGCGAATGAAATACAGAATCATATCTCAGTCCTCCGTAGGCTTATGCCTTGCGGGCATGCTGCTGTGCTGCGTATTCAGCCAGTACGAGAGTGGATTCTACCATGCTGACGCACTGGGCAATACCCTTGCCGGCAATATCAAAGGCCGTACCATGATCAACAGAACCGCGGATAAACGGCAGTCCGAAAGTCAAGGTAACTGATTTTTCAAAGTCCAGCGTCTTGCAGGCAATATGACCCTGGTCATGGTAGAGAGACAGAATGGCATCAAACTTACCCAGCTTACCCATGTGGAAAATGATATCCGCAGGAATCGGACCCACGCAATTGATGCCCTTGGCTTTAGCGGCTTCCACCGCCGGAATCAGGTCTGTCAGTTCTTCAGTGCCAAAGAGGCCGTTATCACCATTGTGCGGGTTCAGACCGGCAACAGCGATCAGCGGATTCTCCAGGCCCACATTACGCAGCTCATGATCAATATCGATGACATCCTGCAGCACCACGTCCTTGCTGGCATAACTGCAGGCATCACGCAGCGGCATGTGACGGCTGACGAAGAAAACACGCAGCTTATGGCACGAGAACATGGTCAGTGCATAGCGTGAATTAGTGAGGTGCTGATAGATTTCAGTATGGCCCGGTTCTTTAACACCGCAAAGCTTGATGGCTTGCTTATGGATCGGTGCTGTGGAAACCGCGTCAATCTTTCCTGCCATACCCAGCTCAATGGATTTCACTATGAAGTCATACGCCATCTGACCGGCCAGTTGCTGCACTTCGCCCCATTTGATGGAGTCAGTATCATAATCGCCGGTCTCCATCACATCCAGCGTGCCGATCTCGTACTTTGCTTCAGAGGGATCTTCGATCTTACGGATCTTGATTTCCTTGCCCAATACCTTGGCGGCGCGTTCAAGGATAGCGATACTGCCGATAACAAAGGGGCGGCATGATTCATGGATTACGGGTTCCAGCATCATTCCGACGGTGATTTCAGGGCCGATGCCCGCAGGATCACCCATGGTCACAGCAGTAATCGGCCGATATTTTTCAGACATGGCGTACCTCCTGAAATAATGAATCTTATGTCCTTAAAAGGTTCTCAGCGGTTTTTACAATAAAGGGAGCGCACCGGCAGCGTTTGCCGTCGGCACGCTCCCCATTCATGCACTTATGCAGTTTCAATGAAGGGTCGACTGTTACCAGCCAAGAACGTCCTTGATCGCCACGACGTCTGCTTTGCTGTTGTCAAACAGTTCCTGGAACTGAGCAGGATCTTTGTACACGACTTCAAGAGACTGCTCAGCCATGATCTTCACATACTCAGGATCCTGGGTGCATTTTGCAATGCCTTCAACCAGGCGCTGGACCAGCGCTTCGTCGCCGCCTTTGGGCATCATAATGCCACGAGCAGAATGAGAGGACAGGGCGATGCCGGTAACTTCTTCAAAGGTAGGGACGTCAGGCCAAATCTGACTGCGCTCATTGTTGAACACGCACAGCGCCTTCATATTGCCCTGCTTGACCTGAGAATCCGCAGACGCGACGTTGTTGGAATAGAGGTCCACATGGCCACCGATGACGTCAGCGATGCAGGCAGCAGAGGACTGTGAGTTGACAACCAGGTTGAACTTGGTACCGAGCTTGTTGTTCATCAGGTAAATGACGTTGGCGTCTTCATTACCCAGAGCAGAAACGGATACGGTGACTTCGTTTTCCTTGGCATATTCGACCAGGGAAGCGAGATCGGTCCAGCGTGTTTCATCAACACGACCGGCGAGAGCGGAGATATCGACCACCTGGCAGCCCAGCAGCTGGAAGTCACGGGAAGTCAGAGTCTGAGGGGTCTGGGGATTCAGACCGGCGAAGTCCATTGTGTCATTGACAACGATCCAGGTATAGCCGTCGGGCTTGTCATACTGATGCTTGAGCCAGCAGATGAAACCACCGCCGCCCTTTTCGTATTCAACGACGAAACTGGTGTTGAATTCTTTCTCGAGGTAGGGCTTGAGCAAATTGATACCGAGGCTGGTAGCGCCACTCTCACCGGAGCAGACATAGATGTGAATGGGCTTTCCATCCGGGAATTCCGCCAGAGCGGCCACAGAAGTCAGGACCAGGCAGAGTGCCAGAGCAAGTACGAGCAGCTTTTTCATGATGATTCCTCCTAAATTGATAATATTGGTATTTGTTTATAACCACGCCGTTACACGGCGGGTAAACCGATGGGTTATACCTTCAGACTGCGCTTTTTGATGGCATTCATAGCCATCGGTGCAAAGATGGAAGCGATCGTGAGGATAAAGAACAACCAGCAAATCGGGCGGGATGCGAAGAATCCCAGCAGGCTCGCACTCTTCTTCATCTGAATAGAGGCATACAAGCCAGCTTCTGCCATCTGGCCGAGAATGATGCCAAGTACGACAGGGGCGGTAGGGAATTTCAGCTTGCGCATGAAGTAGCCGATGAAGCCGAAGGCCACAGTCACGCCGACATCGAACATGGAGCGGTTGATGGAGTAGGAGCCGATCAGCGCCAATACGATGACGATTGGCATGATGGCGTTCATGGGAATCTTGGCCACATTGATAACTTTCTTGGCGATCAGCGCACCAAGGATGCACATCAGGATGTTTGCAAGGATATAACCGATGATGATCGGATATATCTGCTGCTGTTTTGCAGGATCAGTGAACAGTGATACGCCAGGCTGCAGGCCATGGATGATGAGGCCGGTCATCAGTACCGCGGAAGCACCGGAACCGGGAATGCCCAGGGTCAGCAGCGGGATATAGGCACCGCCGCAGACCGCGTTATTTGCCGTCTCGGAACCGAGCACGCCAAGTACCTCTCCTTTGCCGAAGGTGGACTTATCTTTCGCGCTGCGCTTTGCTTCATTATAGCCAACCCAGGAACCGATATCGCCGCCTGCACCGGGCAGGATGCCGATCAGCACACCCAATACAGCCGCGCGGATCATCAGAGGCAGACGCTGCAGGAATTCTTTTCCGGACATAAAGAATTTACCGGAGAACTTGATGCCGTCATCGATGACTTGTCCTTTTTCAATCGCACCAGGCTTGGCCATGCGCTCCATTTGCACCAGCATCTGAGAGATCGTAAAGAGGCCGAGCAGCACGGGCACCATCGTGAAACCATTCATCAGGTTCAGGTTTCTGAAGGTATAGCGCATATAACCGGTAGACTGTTCCATACCAACTACACCGACCGCGAGGCCCAGCAAACCGGTTGCAAAACCTTTGACTGGTTCGTCGCCAGAGAGACTTCCAATGATCGTCAAACCGAAAATCGCAATGAAGAAATATTCGGGAGAACTGAACTTCAGTGCCAGTTGTGCCAGCAGCGGAGCAATCGCCAGCAGTGCCACACCGCCAAACACACCGCCGAACAGCGAACCGGTAATAGCTGTGCCAATAGCTTCCAGACCTCTGCCCTGACGGGTCATTTCATAACCATCACGTGCAGTCGCGGCATTGGAGGAAGTTCCGGGGGTATGCAGCAGAATCGCCGTGAAACTTCCGCCGAAGGTAGCTGTTGTATACAGTGAAGCCAGCAGCACCATTGATGCTATAGGTCCCATGGTATAGGTGACAGGAATCATCAGGGAGATTGCCATCGTGGCACCCATACCAGGCATGATACCCATGGCCATACCGACCGTTGTGCCAATGATTAAGCCGAAGAGAACATCCCACTGGAAAAGGGCTGAAAGAACGCCTGCTAACATTTTTCTTCCTCCTTCCTTACGGCAGCGTGATCTTCAGTTCGTAGACGAAAATCAACCAGATCAAGCCATTGAGAATCAAATCGGTCAGTACAATCTGATGCCATTTGCGTACCCGCAGGAAGAGCATCATCAGCGGAACAAATATCAGCGTAGCGGGAAAGAAGTGAATGTAGTTGATGGCTACCGCATATAATACGATACCGGCAAATCCAATCAAAGTATACTTGAAACCTGACCACTGGATGACAGCTTTTGGTTCTTCATTGGCAGTCCAGGACGCTTTGCTCTTTTTTATACCGCCGATTATGATCAGAACTGCAACCAGCGCAAAAGCAATGCCGACAAACATAGGGAAACGACGCGGAACGACCGGGAATTTTGATGCTTCAAGTATCCACCATGCGGCAAATGCGATCATCACTATGCCGGCGTAGACGTCAATATGCAGTTTATTTTTCATCACGGTCTCCTTTCTTGTTGATCATGACACAAATGAAATTTTGTGTCATTGAAGATGTTGTAATTATGATAATATATTTCATTTCGTTTTTCAATATGGCGATTTATACAAATCGAAAGATGTTTATTTGTGCTAGTTGCACAGTTTGAATCTATCAAACATGCACAATCTGGTCAAATAGCAATTGGCAAACCGTCTGTTTTCACAGATAGTTTTGTAAACAAAACAGCCCATGTCATCCAAGACCGAATGACGTGGGCATTGTTCAGATCAGAATAGTATTTATGCAATTACCTTTTCGCTTTTCTGGTTTTGAAATCGCGTTCGATGTTGTCCTTCCAGTCAGCCCCCAGCGGAGCACTGGCGCGCACCCGGCACATGGCTTCGCCGACCTCGGCATAATTCAGCTTCTGCCCCACGCTGTCATTGTTGAAGGTGACAGCGCGGTCCCGGCCGATCCCGAAGTGAGAAGCCGTCTCCACCGCGTCGATGTTTGCGCCGAGGAAGAGGAATTCCCAGCCATATTTTTCCTTCTGGCGCTGAACCATGGCCTTGACTTCGTCACTGGTGTAGAGGTGGCTGGCATTTTCCATACCGTCGGTCGTGATGACAAAGACAGTATGCTCCGGCACGTCCTCCTCGCGGGCGTACTTGTGGACGTTCCCGATATGATGGATCGCGCCGCCGATCGCGTCGATCAGCGCGGTGCAACCGAACACGTAGTACTGCTTAGGCGTCATCGGCTCGATCTTCCTAAGGCCGACGCGGTCATGGATCACCGTGCTGTCGTTGGAAAACAGGACTGTCGATACCAGCGCTTCGCCTTCCGCTTTCTTCTGGCGCTCGATCATGCTGTTGAAGCCGCCGATGGTATCGGCCTCCAGGCCGGCCATCGATCCGCTCCTGTCCAGAATGAAAACCATTTCCGTCAGATTCTTTTTCATGATACAATCCCTCCCGTTTCTTGACTAGCAAGGCATGACCAACCTTGCAGGTATATCATACACAAAAACGGGAAGGCAATGGTCGCCTGTCAGGCGACAAATATGATCAGTTCATCGACGATCCGAGCAGCGGCATGTCGAACTGGAACAGCACTTCGTTGATCTCATAAATGTCATAGATCCGGTTTTTAATAAAGTACTCGAGAACGATGTCGAACTTACTGCTGTGGGTCAGCGAATAGCCGGCCTTGTCCAGCAGGTTTCTTGTTTCCGGCAGGGACAGCTCCAGCGCGACGGCGAAAGCGAACACCGTGGGCTTGCTCGGCCGATATCCCGGATTGGAGCGGATCTTGCTGAACAGCTTCCGGTCCACATTGGCGCGCTTGTAGCACTGCGTGTCCGTCATGCCTTTCTTGTCGATCATGCGCTTGAGCGTTTCCGAAAAGCCCGCGTCCGTCTTTTTGAACATCTCCAGCCAGTTAGGTTTGGTAGGTTTGGCTGCTTTTTTCGCGGGAGCCGGGCACGGCGCCGCATCGTACTTGGGCAGCATACAGGCTTCCGCGAACGCGTCTTCCTGTTTTGGTGCCGCCTCCATCAGTTCGCGGTCCAGCGCCAGTCCGGCGGCATCCCCGCGCTGCCATTGGGCTTTCCGCCTGGCTTCGATATTATGATTGATGTGCGTATCCGCATACACATCGTCGATGTATTCCTGAACGTCGCGGAACAGCTTTTTGCCGGTGAGGAACTCCGTATGCCCGAAGAGCACCAGATATACCGTCATATCGTGCTCAAGCAGGAAGCGGCTGATTTCGCCTACCGCCACCTCAAGGGCCTGGTCTTTCGGATAACCGTACGCCCCCGCTGAAATCAGCGGAAACGCTACCGTCTCACAGCCGTGCTCCAGCGCCAGGGCCAGAGAATTGCGGTAGCAGGACGCCAGGAGGCCACGCTCGCCGTACTCCCCGCCGCACCAGATGGGGCCGACGGTATGGATCACATACCGGGCGGGAAGGTCGTAACCGCGGGTGATCTTCGCCTGGCCGGTCTCACAGCCGCCCAGGGTCATGCACTCCTCCAGCAGTTTCGGCCCGGCGGCACAGTGGATCGCGCCGTCCACTCCCCCGCCGCCCAGCAGCGACCGGTTGGCGGCGTTGACGATCGCGTCTACGCGCATTTTCGTGATGTCGTTGCGAACCATTTCAAAAGGCATACTTACACCTCCGGATTACTTGGCATTGACAGTTGAATCGCGGACCATTCCGATGTGCGGGATGCCGTCGACCATGAATTCCCCGGAAATCTGGCGGAAGCCGGCTTTTTCGTAGAAACCTTTTGCATAGGTCTGGGCTTCCAGATAGATATGCTCCGCGCCGTATTCGGATTCCGCCGCGTCGATGCCCAGCGAAAGGAGCAGCCGGCCCAGGCCCCTGCCCCGCCGCAGGGTCAGCACGCGGCCCAGCGCTGCGTATTCATGCTCGACGCCCGGCCTCAGGAGGCGCAGATAAGCCGCAATGCCGTCCTTGTCTTCCAGCCAGATATGAATAGCGTCCTGATCCCGGTCGTCCAGCTCGGCATAAGGGCAGTTCTGTTCGACCACAAAAACGTCGACCCGCGCCTTCAGGATGGCGTACAGCTCCTCCGGCCTCAGGCGCTGAAAATACTCGAAACGGTACCAGAGGCCCAGCGGCTCGATTTGAAGGATATCTTTCTCAAAATTCTGGTAATCGTGCAGCCTGAGACTCTCTTCTTCCACGCCGAATTCATCCCGTCCGTAATCGGCGGAATAATAATCAGCGAAGCCCTTCAGCTTGAGCCCGTCCTCCGTCACCAGGCGGACGAGCTGCCTGTCAAAGCGGGAAAGGTCATGCATCATAGCACTTCACCGCGTTATTTCAGAAACATGTTATAGCCGACAATCAGCAGCACGACCTGCACAGCCAGCAGTACAGGGAAAAACACATTGAAATACCAGTGCTTGGTTTTGTGGCGGCAAAGTATCATGCCCAGCACGCCGCCCAGGCCCCCGAAGCAGGCCGTCGCCAGGAAGAGCATCTTCTCCGGCACGCGCCATTTGCCCGCTTTCGCGCAGCGCTTGTCATACGCCATCAGCGCAAAGGAAAACAGATTCAGTACCGCCAGAATGACGGCGGCAACAGCGATCATACTCATAATTCACCTCGTAAAGTTCTTTAATCTTCCCCCTGCGGGGCGGATGTCGGGAAAAGTGCTTCGACGATTTCTTTGGCTTTCGGGAGATGCTCGTACCGCACATAAAACCTGATCCGTTCAAGCATCGATCCGGCTTTTGCCGCCAGCCCGGCGCCCATGGTGCTTTTGCACAGGGTTGGAATACCGTTTTGCTTCAGTACGTCTTCCAGCATCCCGCCCCATACGGCATCGACCTCCGTCAGGAAACAGATGGTGTCCGGCGATGGATGCTGCATGGAATCAGACTCCCCATCCTGCCCGTTTTTCTCGCCGAACAGGTCGTCCAGGCTTTTCCCGAGCACCCGGCAGATCGCCCGGCACAGCTTGATGGTCGGATTGTATTCCCCCTGCTCGATCGCGTTGATGGTCTGCCGGGAACTGCTCACCGCCTCCGCAAGCTCTTTCTGCGTCATGTCCTTCTCTGCCCGCGCAGCCTTGATTCTGAGATTCCGTGCGATATGGATCACCCCCTTTGTCTTCGATATTATCGCAAAGAAGACATTTTGTCAAATATATATGATATTTTGACAATAAAATAACAGAGCTGTCCCTGTGAACAACTCTGTTTTTTTATTGTAATCCGCTTCAGCAACTCTTAACGGTAAGCCTCGATCGCCCTTGCGGCAGCCGCCGCGGTTCCTTCGCCGCCGTAATGGTCGATATTGTCCGTCATTTCCCCGCCCGCGGCATACATCTGCCCCAGGCCGCGCAGGATTTCCGGCGTGCAGCAGTAATAGTGCTCCGTGATATAAGCTTGCAGGGCTTCCACCTGTGCCTTGGCTTCCGGAGCGTCGGCCGGCAGGTCTTTCAAAGCCTGGAATCCGGCCAGTATCTTCATCAGCCCGTCGCCGATCCCGCGCTCCTGCTCGCTGCTTCGCCTTTCGCTCTTCCGTTCAAATTCCCGATAAGCCTCCGTATTGCCCCATTTGCGTTTCGCTTCGGCAGTATACCCGTCGATCTTCGCGGTGTCAAACGCTTCAAAATTCATGTCTTTTCCTCCTTTTTCCCTGATATCGCGGGCCAGGGCGATCAGGGCCTCAAGGCGCTCTTTGCGCAGTGTCAGCAGCGTGATCTGCTCCTCCAGCGCCTTCTCCCGGTCAAAGCCAGGACTGTCCAGAATGGCCGCAATATCCCGGAGCGGAAACTGCAGTTCCCTGAACAGCAGAATCTGCTGCAGCCGTTCCAGCGCCGTATCGTCATACAGCCTGTAGCCGGCTTCCGTGATTTGTGATGGCCGCAGAAGCCCGATCGTATCATAATGATGGAGCGCGCGTATACTCACGCCCGTCTTCCGGCTGACTTCATGCACCGTCATCATCACGCCCACCTCCCGTTCGCCTGTACTATAAACCATGACGTTACGTCAGAGTCAAGTGTTATATTATTTTTTTCTCCACAAACCATTTTCCGATCTTCCTGTCGCCATAATCAGCGTTGTGCTCAAAGAAAAGGAAGCGCTCCTTCCCGCCGATCATGACGGTATACCGGTCGCCCTGTCCGCCCGCCTTGAGCGCCGGCGCCGCCTGGACCCCCCTGATCCGGTCGATCTCGTAACGGTGTCCGTCTTCCCAGGTCAAGAAACGGGGCACCATCACCCCCTCCGGCGTAAAATCCACCGTGACCTCCACGTACTCCCTTACATAGCGGGGCGCTTCTTGCATAACGACACCTCCAGGGCGCGGTGATCCGCCGGCAGCCTTTTATCTGTACTGATCATCACGCAGGAATATCATAGCATAAAATATTTATACTGTAAAGCCTTGAAAGATTAAAAAATTTATGCTAATCTATCATCAATCGTAAAAAGTATCCGGCGAAAGGGGGTGAAGGGTATCAGCGTCATTCTTCACAGCGACCTGAATTGCTTCTACGCTTCGGTCGAAATGACCGAAGCGCCGGAGCTGAAGGGGAAAAAGATCGCCGTCTGCGGCTCCACGGAGAACCGGCACGGTATCGTACTGACTGCCAGCTATCCCGCCAAACGCTGCGGGGTCAAAACGGGCATGGCAAACTGGCAGGCTCTGCAGGCCTGCCCCGGCCTGATCGTCGTCCCCCCGCGCTACGATCTGTACCTGAAATATTCCAAGATCGTGCGCCGGATTTACCAGCGCTATTCGGAAACCATTGAGCCTTTCGGCATGGACGAAAACTGGATCGAACTGCCCTTCACCGACGACGTCGAAGGCGTCGGCTTTCAAACGGCCGAGGAAATCCGCCGCGCGGTCGAAAGCGAAACGGGGCTGACGGTATCCGTCGGCGTCTCTTTCTCCAAGATTTTCGCGAAACTCGGCAGCGATATGAAGAAGCCGAACGCCGTGACCGTCATATCACGGGACATCTACCGCGAGAAGGTCTGGCCTCTGCCCGTTTCCGACCTGCTGTACGTCGGCCCCGCGACGACCCGGAAACTGGCCCTGTTCGGTTGCAGGACCATCGGCGACCTGGCCAATATGGATCCGGAAATCATTCACAGGAAGCTGGGAAAGAACGGCCTGATGCTGCACGCGTTCGCCAACGGCACGGACGGCGCGGCCGTCATGCCGGCGGAGTACGTCGCGCCCGTCAAAAGCGTCGGCCACGGCGTCACCTGCGTCCGCGACCTGGACAGCAATTACGAGGTTTGGCTGGTGCTCCTGGAACTGGCCCAGGATGTCGGCCACCGCCTGCGCATACACGACCTCCAAGCGCGGGCCGTTCAGATCTGGATCCGGGACAGGGACCTGGGCTGGCAGCAATGGCAGATGCCGCTGCCTTATCCGTCGCAAAGCCCGTATGAGATCGCCTGCGCGGGCTACGAGCTATTCCGCACCCAGTACCGGTGGGAAAAGCCGATCCGCGCCCTGACGATCCGCGCGATCAATCCCAACAGTGCGTCCTCCCCCGTCCAGCTGAGCCTGTTCAACGATTATCGTCTCCGGATCCGCCAGAAAGCGCTGGACGACGCCATCGACGAAATCCGCGGCCGCTTCGGCGAGCACGCGGTCGTGAACGCCTGCCTGATGGGCGACCTCAACATGGCCACCGACCGGTGCGAAACCGTGCCGATGCCGAGGGCGATGTACCAGTGATCTTTTGATTTACACTTTTTGCTGTTTGATATATACTGGACGCGGTATATTGATCCATTTCATGTCAAAGACGAGGACCGCCATGAAGAACTACCGCAAAACGCTGATCGCCTGCTACCTGGGATTCATTACCCAGGCCATCACTGCCAATTTCACGCCGCTGCTGTTTTTGAAGTTCCATACGGATTATCGCATCACGCTGGGGCAGATCGCGCTGATCCCAACGGCTTTTTTCCTGACGCAGCTGATCGTTGACGTGCTGTGCGCGCGCTTTGTGGACCGCATCGGCTACCGGCGCAGCGTGGTCATGTCAGGAATCGCATCGGGGCTGGGTCTGGCCGGGCTGGCCGTGCTGCCCGATCTGTTCACGGATCCGTTTATCGGCATCATGATCTGCGTAGTGATCTACGCCATCGGCAGCGGACTGATCGAAGTACTGGCGAGCCCCATCGTGGAAGCGTGCCCCTTTGAGCACAAAGACGCAGTGATGAGCCTGCTGCACTCCTTCTACTGCTGGGGCTCGGTCGGCGTGATCCTCCTGTCCACGCTGTTCTTTGCCGTATTCGGGATCGAACACTGGAAATGGCTGGCCTGCATCTGGGCGCTGGTTCCGTTCTGGAATATTTATAATTTCGCCACCTGCCCGATCGAACGGCTGACCGAGGAAGGCAAAGGCATGACCGTCGGCGGGCTGTTCAGGGTACGGCTCTTCTGGATGGCGATCGTCCTGATGGTCTGCGCCGGAGCGTCTGAACTGTCCATGGCGCAGTGGGCATCCGCCTATACGGAGGCGGCGCTCGGTTTCTCCAAGACGGTCGGCGATCTGGTCGGGCCCTGCCTGTTTGCCGTGACCATGGGCATCAGCCGGGTCATATACGGCAAATACGGCGACAGGATGGATTTAAGCCGCTTCATGATCGGCTCCGGCATCCTGTGCCTGTGCTGCTATCTGCTGGCTTCCCTGTCGTTGAGCCCCATGCTCGGCCTGATCGGATGTATATTCTGCGGCTTTTCCGTGGGTATCATGTGGCCCGGGACCATCAGCATCACCTTTCCCCGCCTGCCGGACGGCGGTACCGTCCTTTTCGCGATGCTGGCCATGGCCGGCGACCTGGGCGGCGCCTTCGGCCCGAGCCTGGTCGGGGCAGTGACGCAGCAGGCCGGCGACCGCCTGCAAAGCGGCATGCTTGCCGGCAGTATTTTCCCGCTGGTCATGGTGATTGTACTGATTTTCTGGAACAGAAAAAAATCAAATCATCCGCAAAAAACAGGCTGATCCCACAAATGTGCTGTAATTTCAGGCTGTTTTGTGACCATTTCCGTCCGGAAATTTCCGGAAAAATTTTTTCCATTTTTTACAAAAAAGTATTGACAGGGGCTGCAACCTGTGTTATACTGTGACCGAACCAGAGAAAGAAAGGTTCAACAAAGCTCCAGA
Organism: Clostridia bacterium; assembly: GCA_017430225.1. Taxonomy (GTDB): domain Bacteria; phylum Bacillota; class Clostridia; order Christensenellales; family Aristaeellaceae; genus UBA4246. The sequence continues at coordinate 20,581 of JAFRNK010000109.1, forward strand.
TGGAGCGGAAGGGGGCGATTCCGATGTACAATGAAGAAACGCATCAGGTATCGCCTGTGTTGGCTGCCAAGTAATCTGTATGCGCCCATGACAGACCCGACGATCGAAAACGAATCGCAAAAACAGGGCACATGATCATTTATCAGATAAGGGCCGGCATACCAGCAGCAAGACAGGCAAATGCGCCGATGAACAATTCCGGCACATGAAAAGGACGAAGGACAGGCTTAATTGATGTCCGCGTCCGCGACGAACCAAAAGCCACACGGCAAGGAACAGCAAAAAAGGGACAAAAGAAAGTTTAAAAAAAATGCTGCAGACCTGATTTCCTCAATAAATAGAGAAACGAAAGACAGTTCCCGAGGAAAGTGCCCTGCGCCTGAAAGAGATTCGTCGAACAATTGAATAATGAATCAACTGCCCTCCCGAGGAACGGGAGGGCTTTTGTGTTGTGTTTATCAGTGTACTATGCTATAATCCTTCTGCAGACAGCCTGATTCGTCCTGATGATCCAGGCTGCAATCCTTGAACCGGGAGAACATGACATGGGTCAGGCCATCCGTCGCGTGCCGCTTTGGATACTCGCTTTCATCGCCTGTATCCTTTTGACGGTATGCTCTGCCGGATGTGCGGAAAGCGCTCCGTTTTCAGAAGAAGCAGCCGTTCCCGTAAAACAGGTCCTGATCTGCCTGAGCGACGATCTGCCCGGCAACACGCCTTATTCCGCGGACGACCGCGAATACACGAACAATATCGCGGTGCCTGTGATGTCCGGCATACCCGGATACCTGTATAGAAAGACGACCATGAGCCAATACTGGCTGTTCCCCGTCAGCTATGCCCAGGGGACGCCGACTTTGTACCTGAGCCTTGAAGGAATCAAATCCCCCACCAGCGTGAGCATCAACGGCACCATACTCACGCACGATACCCCTGTGGCAGTACCGCTGAAGGACGAGACCCGCCTGCAGGTCGCCAACGCGCGCAGCCGCGGCATCATCATCCTCACCTTCACCACGCTGCCGCTCGTGCATCTGGAAACCCCCGGAAACATTTACGCTGATCACAGTGCCAAGTGCACGATTACCATCACCGATCCGGATTACCGCCAGCACGGCCTCAGCGAACCGACGAACGTCTACGACGCGCTCGTATCCAGGCGCGGGCGTTCTTCCGCGCAGTTTTCCGCTAAGCACCCGTACAATTTTTCACTGACGAAAGACGGCGAGAAATGGGACCACAGCCTGCTCGGCCTGCGCAGCGACAGCGACTGGCTGCTGGACAGCGCTTACATCGACCGCTCCCGCATGCGCAACCGCGTGCTGATGGACGTATGGGACGACATTTACCACCTGCCGTGGGACAGAACCCTTTCCGGAGCGACAAAAGGCGTGTACGTGGAGCTTTTTATCGGTGACCGCTACCGCGGCCTGTACGTGCTGGGCGAGAAGCAGGACCGCCGGCAGCTCGGACTGGCCAAGCCGGGCGACAGATGGAACAGTTCCTTCTTCCGCACCGGCGAAAAAGGCAGCGACAAGGCAAGCCCCGCGGGCTTCGTCAGCACAGGCAGGTACAAGCCCGGAAAAGAAGACCCGCTGACCTGGTACAACGTGTCCCTGCGCTTCCCGCAGGGCGACGGCGTGGATTATGCCGCCTGCTGGAATGATTTCTACGACTTCACCCACCTGGTGATCAAGGGATCGAGCGAGGAATTTGCCGCGAAGATCACACAGTACGCGGACCTGGACAACCTGGCGCGCTACTGGCTGTTCGCCAACGCCGTGGACCTGACGGACAATATGCGCAAGAACATGTCCTTCGCCCGCCTGGACGACCGCGACCCTCGCTTCAACCGCTATATCCTCCTGCCCTGGGATATGGATTCCTCCCTCGGCCGGCTGTATTCTTCTCAAAAGAGCCGTTCGCAGCAAATCATCAGCAACCGCCTGTTCGACCGGCTGATCGCGGAGAACCCTAACAATTTCCGTGACACGCTCCGCGCGCTGTGGCAGGAATTCCGCACGGGCGCCCTCAGCGTTGACAGCATCATGGCGCACTTCGATCATTATTATTCCAGGATCTCGGAATGCGGCGCGGACCAGCGGGAGATCGGCAAATATCCCACTTTCACCAGCTATGTGACAGCCAAAAACTCTTATAAACTGAACTTCGAAGCCGAGCTCGAATACATCCGCAGCTACACCGAAAAGCGCATCGTATGGCTGGACGGAAAGATCTGCGAAATCTGCGGCGATCCTATCAGTGACGAGCAGGAAATCGATAAAGGATGGTGAGCCAGTATGAGGAACCATGAAGTGACCGCACCGCGCGACCTGCTGGACAGCCGGGGCAGCCTGGCGGAGCCCGGATGGTCGAGGCGGCTCATTCAGAAGTACGACCGCAGCCGGATCAAAGCGCCTTCCTGGCGGATCAAGGAATGGGATTATTACCTGGTCATGGGCAAGGACTTCGCAGGCGCATTTACGATCTCGGACGACGGCTATATCGGTCTGCAGTCCGTCTCCCTGCTGTCGCTCACCGATCAGCCGTGGGAGCATACCGAAACCGTCCTGAACGCCTTCCCGATGGGCAGGCTGAAGCTGCCGCCGGATTCGTCGGCGGGGGACACCGTCTACGGGGACAAGCGGCTGCAGATGCGGTTTTCGGTGAAGGACGGCGCGCGGCGCATCACCTGCCACTTTGACAGGTTCTGGAA
>JAFRNK010000110.1 GCA_017430225.1 Clostridia bacterium
TGACACGCTGGTTACGCTGCGCAGCATGCAGCTGTCTGACCATGACATCTTCCGCCTGTCCCGCCTGGTGCGTGTCGTATCCAACTTTGAACGCATCGGTGACCACGCGGAAAATGTCGTTGAATTCGCTGAACGCCTGAAAAATGCCAAAGCGGTCATCTCGCCGGCCGGCACCGAAGACCTGAAAGGACTGTCGGACGCCGCGCTGGAAACGCTGGACGTATCCATGAAGGTGTTCGAAAACGAGGATTTCAGCCTGCTGCCCAAGGCGGAAGCTCTTGAGCAGCGCGTGGACGACATGCAGGAACAATGTGTCCAGAACCATATCGAGCGCCTGATGAAGACTGCCTGCAATCCGCTGAGCGGCGTTATCTTCACCGATATGTGCACCGACCTGGAGCGTTGCTCCGACCAGGCGATCAACGTCGCGACGGCCCTGTATCAGCCGGACAAACAGTACACCCACAGGGATTGATACTGAAGAAGCCAAAAAAGAACGGTTATCCGCGCGGAGGCGGATAACCGTTTTGTGATTCAGCGAGACTAAAAGCCTTAACGGAACTGGAATCCGACGGGCACGAAGTCCAGCTCGCTCAGGAAATCGATGCACATTTTGATCTGGTCGTCAGTCAGGGTCTGATTGCTGGCCAGGCCGTTGGGTGTCATGACGAACTCGATGAAGTAGCCCTTGTACACGGACATGATGTCCACGAAGTCCGTATCATCGCCGACTTCCCTGGCGATCAGGAGTTTGGTGCCGTAAGCGGTTTCGTCGTAGGTGATTTCCACGTCGTTCATTTCCTGGAAGGACAGCTCAAGCTGCTTGAGTTCTTCTTCGGTCAGGTCGTTCATGCGCTCAGTCGTGGCATAAGCGTCGTTGAATACGACGGTGAGCTGCAGAACGGGCTTTTCCGGATCAGCAGAGGTGATCATGGCGTTGACACGGCTGCCGGGGGTGTTGATCAGCTGTACGCTGTAGCCTTCGGGCAGTTTGCCCTGCAGGGCGAATTCGCCGTTCACGCTCAGTTTGCCCATCTGTGCTTTCTCAGCCTTCACCGGGGTGGCCAGCTTGGAGCAATAGTTTTTGGAAATATAGCCGGTCTTACCGGTTACGGTATCGACCGCCTGATACCACTTGGTGGTTTCACCGATGACCTTCAGCTCGCGGCCGTCCGGCAGGGAGGTGATGCGGGCGGCGGCAACGCCGGGGCCGACGCGGAAGTTGATCCAGCCGGAAGCGCGGGTCGCGCGCACGGCGACCATGAAGGGCTCGTCTACAGGCTTGGCGCTGGCCTGCTGCTTGTTGAGCTCCTCAAGGTTCTTCTTACGCTCGGCTTCTTTCTTTTCCTTCTCGATCTGCTCAGGCGTCTTGCCGGGTTTCTTGGTAACAAGATAGCGGCGCTGCACGTAACCGACGCCGTCGGGACCCTTCTTGTACTCGATCACGGCCCAGTCGGGATCGATGACGACGATGCCGAGCACCTTGACCTTGGTACCGGGGTTGAGCCTGCCGAGCAGGTTGGTCTTCTTGACGCGCGGCTCGCTGCGGACGTTCAGGCGCCTGCCGTTGTCGGTGTACACGAACATGGTCTTCGGCTCGTCGAATTCACCGGTTCCGCCCATCTCTTCGAGGGTCTCGCCCAGTGCCACGGGCACGAGGGAGAGTGCCATGATGGCGACCAGCATAGCTGCGATCAGTCTTTTCATCATTGTGGTTCCTCCAAATAATAATGATAATAATATATGCTATTCCGTCACCATCCCTCCGCTGACACGGAGGATACAGTTCGGTTCAGCACCATTCAGGTCGGATACGTCGGTACAGGTCAGTAAGGCCTGCGCACCGCGGATGCGCTGGATCAGGCGGTTGCGGCGCAGGGGATCCAGTTCGCTCAGTACGTCGTCCAGCAGGAGCAGGGGCGGCTCGCCCTGTTCCTCGGTCAGGAGGTCGAAAGCGGCCAGCTTCATGCTCAGCGCGGCAGTCCGGGCCTGGCCCTGTGAGGCGTAAGCCTGCAGGCTCTCCCCACTGAGGGTCAGCTGCAGGTCGTCCCGGTGCGGGCCGACAGACGTCGCCAGCCGCCGGAAATCGTCATGCCGCCGTTCCTGCAAAAGCCGCAGGGCCTGTGCTGCAAGGTCGGAATCCGTGAGCTGCGTCATGTAGCGGATAGTCAGGACTTCCTCGTCACGGCCGCTGATGGCACGGTAATGCGCGGCGGCCATCGTGCTCAGGCGTTCGCTCATCTGTGCCCGCAGGCGGATGAGCGGCGCGGCGGCCTGGGCCAGCTGCTCATCCCAGACATCCAGCTGGCTGTCAAGCTGCGGCGTTTCCGGCTGTTTGAGCAGCGCGTTGCGCTGACGAAGCGCCGACGTGTACTGCTGCAGGGTGAAAAAGTACGCCGGCTGGAGCTGGCTGAGCAGCATATCCAGATAACGCCTGCGGATGGCCGGCCCATCCTGGATAAGCCCGAGATCCTCCGGGCTGAAGATGACGCAGGTCGCATGCCCCATCAGGTCGCCGATACGGTGGGCGGTCTTGCCGTTGACATAGCAGATCTTCTTTCGCCGCTGTGACCGGAACAGCCGCACCCCGGTGTCGTGCCGGCCGTCGCGCCGGTCGACGGACACCTGCACTGCCGCCGTTTCCGCGCCGTTCATGATCATGTCTGCGTCGTCGTTCGTGCGGTGAGAACGCCCCAGACAGCACAAATGCACCGCTTCCAGGAGGTTGGTCTTTCCAGCGCCGTTTTCTCCGGCGATCACGGTGATCCCTTCCGGCGGTGTCAGTGTGATGTTCTCATAAGAACGGAAATTCTTCAGTTTCAGGGCATTCAGGCGCAAAGGAACCTCCGGGCCAGAAGGGATTATGCGTGAAGCATGAGGCAATTGCTTTCGCAATCTCTGCCATTATACATCTTTTGCCGAAGGGATTCAATGTTTGGGATGAATTTTCCGGATAACTGTCGCGGAAATCTTGTAAAAACTATGCTTTCATGTACTCGCTGTGCTCTTTCGGAAAGTCGCGTTTCAGGTTGCGGTCGGCTTTTTCCCGGTAGGCCTTCTCAAACTCTTCGGCGGTCACATGGCAGCACAGCAGCACGTCCGTCAGGTACATGAATACGTCGGCCATTTCCTCACAGAAGTGCGCCCGCAGCTGATCGTCCTCGACCACGGCCTGCGGTGTGCGCTTTTTGAGGATGGAGCTGACCTCGCCGATCTCTTCCACGGCATACAGGAGGTGGTGCTTCGCCGTCTCCGGGCTGTCGCCTTCCCAGATGCCCCTGTACTTTTCCTGCAGCCGGTTCTGGATATCCATCAGGTCTTGGATGGTCATTCGTTTCATACTCCTTTGCAATTCCCGGGATACATCAAAACGATCTGCGAATAAAAACCCGCCCGTCAGGCATCCCTGACGGACGGATTTTTGTAAAGAAGATTACTTGATCTCGACAGTCGCGCCGACGGCAGCGAAAGCTTCCTTGATCTTCTCGGCTTCTTCCTTGGTCGCGCCTTCCTTGATGGCTTTCGGGCAGGACTCGACGAATTCCTTGGCTTCCTTCAGGCCCAGGCCGGAAACGTATTCACGGACAGCCTTGATGACCTTGATCTTTTCGGAGCCGGCATCCTTCAGGATGACGTCGAATTCGGTCTGCTCTTCAGCGGGAGCGGCAGCGGCGGCGGCGCCAGCGGCACCGGCAACAGCCACGGGAGCGGCGGCGGAAACGCCAAACTTCTCTTCGAGCGCTTTGACGAGATCGTTCAGTTCGATGACGGTCATCGATTCGATCGCGCTGATAAATTCTTCATGCGTCATGGAATTTTTCCTCCAATAATTTTTCGATTAAAATAATGATAATGATGAATTGGATTATTCTTCCCCAGCCTGCTTCTTGCGCACGGCGTCCAGCACGTACACCAGCTTGGCGATGGAGGAGTTCAGGCTGCCAACCAATCGGGCCAGCAACACTTCGCGGCTCGGCAGAGAAGCCAGCGCCTTCACGGCGTTCACATCCATGATCTCAGTGCCCATCAGGCCGATCTTCACGGACATATGGTCGTTCTTCGCCTTGTCGATAAAGTCACACAGGACTTTCGCGGGGGCTACGGCATCCTTGGTGCCGAACGCGTATGCGGTCGGGCCTTCCAGAACGTCATCCCAGCCGTGAATGCCCATGTCGTCCAGCGCGCGGCGGACCAGCGTGTTCTTCAGCACGCAGTAGTCGACGCCGGCTTCGCGGCACTGCGCACGCAGGCCGGTGACTTCTTCCACGGTCAGGCCGCTGTAGTGCACCGCCACGACGCTCTGCGCGTTCTTGAACTTCTCGGTGATGTCGCTCACGACCTGCTTTTTGATCTCCAGGTTTTTGCTCATCTCGTTCACCTCATCCCGGCTAAAATTTAAGGATCCCTGTGCGTCAGGCACAGGGATCCGACGGACGCGCGAACGCGATTGAAATCTGATCTCTGATACCTCGGCGGGCGTGTTTAAGCGCTTTCGCGCACCTGCTGTCTCCGGCACAGCTCCTTAGAGCCGAAAGAGAGTATAACAGAGATAAAGGCTGGTGTCAAGACTAAATTTCAGTATACAAAGAGGAAAAATAAAAAGCATAAGGCATGGCGAATAGTCAAGATGACTAATCCACTTATGCCTCGCCCCTTATTCCTTAGCCGAGCCGGCTTTGAGCGCTTCCGCTGGATACCTGACCTCCGTGAGTTCCAGCCCGCAGGCGGGAGCGGTGACGCCGAGGTCCAGGCGGTTCAGGGTGCTGAGCGCGGTCTGCAGGCATTCCGGCGGCAGCTTGCCGTGGCCGACGTCGATGAGGGTGCCGGCGATGATGCGCACCATGTTGTACAGGAAGGCGTTGCCGGTCACGGTCAGGGTGACGCGCTCGGCGTCGCGGCGCACGCTGATTTCCGAAATGTGCCGCACGGTGGTCTTGGCGGACCCTCCTGTCGCGCAGTAGGCCGCGAAGTCATGTGTGCCGACCAGCGCTTGCGCGGCTGCATGCATCAGCCGGTCGTCCAGGGTGACGGGTACGTGGGCGGTCAGGTTGCGGTACAGGGCGCTCGCGTGCGGCGCGTTGTGGATGCGGTAGGTGTAGGTCTTCTGTTCGACGGAAAAACGCGCGTGCAGGGTATCGGGTACGATCAGCCCCTCCGTGACGCGCACGTCCGGCGGGAGCATGGTGTTGAGCGCGAAGGGCAGTTTTTCCGCCGGGATGCCGGTCTCCGCGTCAAAATGCGCGCGCTGTCCCCGGGCGTGGACACCCGCGTCCGTCCGGCTGGCGCCGGTCACGCGTGTAAACGTCCCAAGCAGGCGGGAAAGGGCTTCTTCCAGGGCATCCTGGACGCTGGGGCCGTTTTTCTGCGCCTGCCAGCCGCAGTAGGCGGTGCCGTCGTACGCGACGGTCAGCAGGTATCGGCGTGTCATAGATGCCACGGCACGAAATGTGGCTCGAGGATGACGAGGGCGATGAAGACCGCCGTGATCAGGATGGCGATCCAGTCCCGCTTTTCCACCTTCAGGATATGCAAGCGGGTGCGGCCCTCGCCGCCGTGATAGCAGCGGGCCTCCATGGCCATCGCGAGGTCGCCGGCGCGGCGGAACGCGCTGACGAACAGCGGTACCAGCAGGGGCACCATCGCTTTCGCGCGTTCGAACAGGCGGCCGGACTCGAAGTCCGCACCGCGGGCGGACTGGGCCTTCATGATCTTGTCCGCTTCTTCGAGCAGCGTGGGGATAAAGCGCAGCGCGATGGTCATCATCATGGCCATTTCGTGTGCGGGGAAGTGCAGTACTTTCAACGGGGAAAGCAGGCGCTCCAGGCCGTCGGTCAGGGTCACAGGCGCGGTGGTCAGCGTCAGCAGGCTGGAGCCGAGCACCAGGAAGATCAGGCGCAGGCTGTAGCGTACCGCGTTGATGAGCCCTTCGCGGGTCAGCGTGGCAAAGCCGAGGTTGAGCAGCGGCGTTTCGCCGCCGGTAAAGAACAGATTCAGGATGCAGGTGAAAATCAGGATGAACCGAAGCGGCTTCAGGCCTTTGATGAGCAGGCGGAAGGGCAGCTTCGAAAGTTTGCAGGCCAGCGCCAGGTACAGGACGACCAGGACGAAGCCTGTCAGATCGGGCACGATGAATACGCCGGCGATGTACGCGATCAGCAGCAGGATCTTGACGCGGGGGTCGAGCGCGTGTACGACGCTTTTCAGCGGATAGTACTGGCCGAGGGTGATGTTGTTAAGCATGCGCTTTCCCTCCCTTCAGCCGCGTCAGCAGCGCTTCATAGGCTTCGTCTGCGCGTACGCACATCGGGAAGTCGGGCCAGGTGCGCCTGAGTTCGAGGGACATCCTGCAGGTCTGCGGTACGTCGAGGTCCAGTTCGACCAAGCGTTCCGCGTCGGCGAATATCGCTTCCGGCGTGCCGTCCATGGTCAGCTTTCCCTGATCCATGACGATGATGCGCCGCGCGGTCTCGGCGACGTCGTCCATGCTGTGGGAGATCATCACGACGGTCGTACCGGCGCGGTGGAAGCCCTGCACCAGGGCCATGATTTCCTGGCGGCCGAGCGGGTCGAGCCCGGCGGCGGGCTCGTCCAGGACGAGCATTTCGGGACGCATGGCGATGACTCCGGCGATGGCGACGCGGCGCATCTGGCCGCCGGAGAGCTCAAAGGGCGAGCGTTCCGCGATGTCCGCGTAGGACAGGCCGACACGCTCCAGCGCTTCACGCACGCGGGTATCCGTTTCTTCGGGGGACAGGCCCAGGTTTTTCGGGCCGAAGGCGACGTCCTTGGCGACGGTTTCCTCAAAGAGCTGCGTCTCCGCGTATTGGAAAACCAGGCCGATGCGCTGGCGCACATCGCGCTTGGATACGCCTTTTTCGTTGATGTCGCGCCCATCCAGCAGGACACGGCCCTCTGTGGGAGAGAGCAGGGCGTTCATGTGCTGGGCCAAGGTGGATTTGCCGGAGCCGGTATGCCCGATCAGGGCGGTGAACTCCCCGCTGCCGATGGTCAGGCTGATATCACGGATGGCGGTCGCCTGGAAGGGGCTGCCGGGCTGGTAGGTATGCGTTACGTGATCAAAGGTGAGCTGCAAGCGCTTCCACCTCCCTGGTCATATCGTCAATGGAAAGGATGCCTTCGGGCAGTCCGACGCCCGCGGCGCGCAGGTGCTGGGCCAGCGCGGCCATCGGCGGCACGTCGAGCCGCCAGTTCTGCAGGCGTTCACGGTCGGAAAAAACCTCTTGCGGCGTGCCGGAAAGGACGAGTCCGCCGTCGTGCATGATGTGCACCGTCTCGCACTGCGCGGCTTCTTCCATGAAATGCGTGATCCAGACGACGGTCATGCCTTCACGGTTGAGCTGGCGGACCGTTTCAAACACCTCTTTGCGGCCCCGGGGATCGAGCATGGCGGTCGCCTCGTCGAAAAGCATGATATCCGGGCGCATGGCCAGGATGCCCGCGATGGCGACGCGCTGCTTCTGTCCGCCGCTCAGCAGGTGGGGCGCGCGCTCCGCAAAATCGGTCATATTGACCGCTTTCAGCGCGGCGTCGATGCGTTCCGGCATGTCAGTGGACGGAACGCCGGTGTTTTCAAGACCGAAAGCGACGTCTTCGCGCACGACGGTTGCGACCAGCTGGTTGTCGGGATTCTGGAAGACCATGCCCGCGCGCTGGCGGATATCCCAGACATGCTCGTCGTCCTGCGTGTCCATGCCGTCGGTCAGCACCGTGCCGCTGTCCGGCAGGATCAGGCCGTTGATCAGCTTGACCAGCGTGGACTTGCCGGAGCCGTTGCGCCCGAGCACCGCAGTCATTTCACCGCGTCGGACGGTCATGCTGACGTGGTCCACCGCGTTATGGCTTGATTCTTCGTATTTGTAGCATACGTCCTTTAGGACGATGATCTCATCGGACATGGGTGACTCCTTCACGGAAAAATCAAACAAATACCAGACCCGGCAGGTTTGCCGAATCTGATTGGCATTATAACTGATTTATGCGTGAATATCAAGAGGCGAAAAACGAACTACCGCAGCCCTTTCGCGGCGTGGATGCGGGTGTCCAGGTGCGCTTCCAGATAGCGCAGAAGCGGCAGAAAGGGGGCGTCAGCCGGGGGAAGGGCTGTCTTTTCGACGCCGTTTACCATGATGTCCCGGATCCAGGCGGCCTGCGCGCCTGTGAGGGGCAATGCGGGCGTATCCGCGTTGACGCAGTCACGGCAGCGAAGCCCGCCGCCTTCGACGTCCAGAAAGACAGGCGCCTCCGCGGGCAGGATTCGCCCGCAATGAATGCAGGCGTCTAGGCGCGGGCGCCAGCCTGACAGCGCCGCGTCCATCAGGAAAAACGCCGAGGTGACGGCGCGCGGATCGAGCGGGAGATAGCACAGGCGCTTGAGGCTGCGCGCCAGCAGGAGGAAGAGCTTCGCACTGCCCTCCCCGGGCAGAGCCTGTACGTGCATGACTTCCAGCATGCAGGCCGCATAGCGCAGACGCTCATAATTTTCGCGCAGGGGATAAAAGCTGTCGATCAGTTCAAACGAAGTGACGGTCATCCGTCCTTTGGCCTGATACAGGACGTATTCGCCGTAAGAGAAAGGCTGGGCCGCCGACATCAGCGGACTTTGGGGCTTTTTGCATCCGCGGCAGAGGGCGTCCAACTGGCCGTGCTCCGGGGAGAGCAGGCTCAGCATGCGGTCGTTGTCGCGGTAATCCGCGGTGTGCAGTACGATTGCTTGTGTTGTGATATAAGGCATGGAACCGCTCTCTCCTTTCTGGATTGTTTGCCGGGGAAATGATCCCGCTGTTATCTATTTGCGGCCGGATAAACGGTATGTTTTTCCCGGCTTTTTGCCTGCGCGGAAATACCGTCCCGCACCCGGCGCGATGGCGGCGCAGAGCAGCTGGACGTCGGCGGCGCCGTGCTCACGCAGAACGCGGGCGCAGGTCAGTGCGGTCGCGCCGCTGGTGCGTACGTCGTCGACCAGCAGGACGCTTTTCCCTGCCAGGTCGGTGCCGGGCTTCATCGCGAATGCGCCCTGCAGGTTGCTCCTGCGTTCACGGATGGTGTGCAGCCCGGACTGACGTTTGGTATTCCTGACGCGCACCAGGCATTCCTGCACCGGGATATCCTGGAAGTGGCCGACCAGCATGGCGAGCAGGTATGCCTGGTTGTAGCCGCGCTCCCGGAGGCGCGCTTTGCCCAGGGGCACCGGGACGAGAAGGTCGGCCTTCGCGTCCTCGGCGGCTTCCGCCATGGGCGGCGCGAGCAGCGCGGCGGCCTGCGTATCGCCTGAAAACTTGAGCCGCAGGATCAGTCCGCGCACCGCGCCCCGGTAACGGAAGGGCGCGAAAGCGCGGCTGACCAGTCGTTCGGGATCGCGCTTGCAGACCGCGCAGGGGCACCCCATGCTTAATACGCTCAGGCAGCGCGGGCAGAGGGCGTCGTAACTGCGGCGTGCCTTCAGCAGTTCTTTCAGACAGTCCGGGCACAGGGGCAGGCCGTCCACGATATCCGCGACCTGGCCGCAGGCCGCGCAGTGGGCGGAAACCGGACTCAAAACATGCGGCAGCATCTTATTCGAAATCGAGCTGCGGCGGCGCGGGAGAGGTCTGGTCCTTCAGCCGCTGGCACAGCCCGGTGTAGCGGGTCGTGACGTAATCGTTTTCAACCATGCTGCGGATCACGTCTTCCGTGCCGACCAGCACGACGAAGCGCCGCGCGCGCGTCAGTGCGGTATACAGCAGGTTGCGGGTCATCAGCAGGTGCGGCCCGCGGATGACCGGCATGACCACGACGGGGAATTCGCTGCCCTGGCTCTTGTGCACCGAGGTGCAGTAGGCCAGGTCGAGCTCTTCCAGGTCCGCGCGTCCGTACGTGACCAGCCGCCCGTCGTCGAACAGGACGGTCAGTTCGTCCCGGTCGGGAAAAACGTCGCGTACGAAACCGAGATCGCCGTTGAATACACCGTCACCGTCCTCCCCGTCCTCCGTGCTCCAATGGAGCTGGTAGTCGTTGTGGATGTGCATCACCTTGTCGCCGCGGCGGAAGACGAACTCGCCGGAATCGATCTGCGGCTTGCCCGGGGCAGGCGGGTTATAGGCCTGCTGCAGCAGCCTGTTCAGCTGGATGACGCCGGCGGGCCCTTTCTTCTGCGGAGAGAGCACCTGAATGTCGCGGCAGCTGTCTTTGAGCTTCAGGAACCCCGGCAGCCGGTCCATGCAGAGCTGGACGACCGTCCTGGCGGCGTTTGCGGGCCCGTCCTGGCGGTCAAGGAAGAAGTCCGAACCCTTCTGGTTGAGCAGGGGCATTTCGCCCTGGTTGATCCGGTGCGCGTTGATGGCGATCATGCTGTGTTCCTCCTGGCGGTATATATCCGTCAAGCGGGCGAAAGGCAGGACGCCGGAAAGCAGGATATCCTTGAGCACGTTGCCGGCGCCGACGCTGGGCAGCTGGTCCTGGTCACCGACCATGATCAGCCTCGTGCCGTCCCTGAGCGCGCGCAGCAGGCTGCGAATCAGGAAAATATCGACCATGGACATCTCGTCCACGACCACGCAGTCGCATTTCAGCGGGTTGTCCTCGTCATGCTCGAAGTGCCCAGTCTGGGCGTCGAACACAAGGGTGCGGTGGATGGTCATGGCTTTCTCGCGGGTCGCTTCCGCCATGCGCTTGGCGGCGCGTCCCGTCGGTGCGGTCAGGACGGTTTTGTGGTCCTGACCGAGCAGATACAGGATGCATTGGATGATCGTAGTCTTGCCGGTGCCGGGCCCGCCCGTGATGACGTATACGCCGTGCTCGACCGCGCCGCGGATGGCCTGTTTCTGCTGGATCGACAGGGTAATGCCGTGAGCATGCTCAAATGCGGCGATGCGCTCCTCGATGGTGTTCTGGGGCTCGGCAGGCGCTGTCAGCTTCAGCTTGATGAGCCGCATGGCCGTTTCGACCTCGGCGTAATACAGACTGCTCAAGAAAGCGTAGGACCGGCCTTCGAATTCCGAGAGGATCAGGTCGCGCCGGAGCAGCAGGGCCTGCATGTGTCTTTCCAGCGAGGCGGGCGTGCAGCGCAGCAGTTCCGATGCCCGGTTCAGCACTTCTTCGGCAGGCATGCAGGTATGGCCGGCGGCAGCAGCGGCGTCTTCCAGAATATACCGGATACCGTACTGCATGCGGTGGTCGCTGTCCGGGGCGAGCCCCATCCTGAGGGCGATCTGGTCAGCAGTCAGGAAGCCGACCTTGTCCACGTCGTCGATGAGCCGGTAGGGGTTGGTGCGCATGACGGCTTCGGTTTCGGGGCCGTATGTCTTCGCGATCCGCGCCGCGAGGGCGGGCGGCACGCCGTTGCGCTGCAGGAACATCATCTGCCTGCGCTCCCCGTACTGCTCCGCGAAGCTCTCCGCGATCATCTTTGCGCGGAGCGGGCCGATGCCCTTAACCTTGGTCAGCTGCCGGATATCCAGCAGTACGTCGAAGGTCTTTTCTTTGAAGGTCTTGACGAGCAGTTCGGCGGTCGCCTCACGGATGCCCTTGATCTGCCCGGACGCCAGGTAATTGTATATATCGGTCAGGGAGGTCGGCTCCTCCACTTCGCAGCCGGTCGCCTTCCACTGCCTGCCGTATTCACGGTGCTCGACCCATCCGCCGTAGAAGGTGACGCGCTCGCCGTCCGCGAGCGGCGGCAGAACGCCGACGACGTTCACTTCGTCCCCGTCCGCAAAGACGGACAGCACGGTATACCCGTTATCGTCGTTGCGGAACACCGTCCCGTGAATGACCCCGGTCAGACAGCTTTCGGACAACGTACGCACCTCCTTTCATGGGATGGTTTGATCGTTTTTCGTGTTGATTATACGACAAAAACAGGGACTGTGCAACGATAAAGCGTTTGTTCCAGTTTTTACAGTTATTTAACAGATGGCACGTTGCATTAATCAAAAAATGATAATATAATATATTTAACTGTATTGTTTGGAGGGCTGAGCTGATGTTTCATGAGACAGGTAAAACTCTTGTTCAACATAAAATGCTGCTCTTTATCCTGGCACTGTGCCTGCTTCTGGGAACGGGGTTGTGCCGGGATGCCGAAGCGGCAACCCTGACGCTGCCGGGCAGTCTGAAGACCATCGAGGCGGAAGCCTTTTCCGGGGATGAAAGCCTGGACGTGGTCGTGCTGCCCAACGGGGTTACGTCCATCGGGAGCATGGCTTTCGCGGACAGCGGCCTGACTGCGATCAACCTGCCGGATTCCCTGACCTACATCGCGGATGACGCGTTCGATGGGCCGGAATATGTTCGCATGACGGCGAGCGAAGGCACATATGCGTATAACTGGGCGGCCCCGCGCGGGTATTTGCTGGATGCGCCGACACAGATTGCTCCTAAGGGAAATAAAGAAAAGGTGACCGTGAATTGGAACCCGGTTGAGGGTGCGGGCAGTTATACTGTTTATTGGAATACCGTGGACAGTATTGCGACAGCCAGTGAATTCTCAGGAATCGAAGGAACAAGTTATACGATCGAAAGTCTCCTTTCCGGAACGACTTATTATACCTGGGTGAAAGCAGTCAGCGGGATCCGGATCAGCCCTGCCTCCAATATGAAGTCCGTAATGACCTATGCTGACGTCCCGACTCTGAATGAACCGGAAGTTGTCGGAAATACGATCGCGCTGAGCTGGAACGTAGTGACAGGCGCAGCCGCGTATCAGGTTTATTATGGTTTGACGGACAATATCAACGACGCGACTCCGGTAGGCGGCATTACTGACACGTCATATACCATTACAGGCTTGGAGTATAATACTACTTACAAAATCTGGGTTGCGTCAGTCAACGGCAGCGGCGGACTGGCAACGAAAATCAGCGTCACTACAGGCGAGAATACGTTCATCCCGGTCCAGAACAAATCAACCGGTCTCAAAAACGGTGTGACAGTGAGCTGGAGCGCTGTTCAGAACGCAGTCAGTTACAACGTGTATTACAATACAGAAAATGATATTGGTACTGCCGCAGAAATCACCGGGTGTGAAGGAAAAAGCTATACTATTGAGAATCTGCTCGCCGGTACGGTGTATTATACCTGGGTGAAAGCGGTCAATGCGGAGCAGGTCAGCGAGCCGTCGAACGTACAGAGCGTGATTACACATCCCGACGCGCCGGCCCTGACTGCATTGACAGCATTCGGCAACAGCATTTCCATGACCTGGAATGAAGTGACCGGAGCGACGGAATACCGCATCCGTTACAATAAAAACGATGACTACAGCAGCGCGACAGCGATTGTCATCAAAGATACTTCGACTGTGGCATATACTATTACGGATCTGGAATATGATACAAAGTATTATATTTGGATTGCGGCAGCCAACAGCAGCGGCGGCGAAAGAAAAAAGTATAGTGAACAAACAGAAACTTTCACACCGGTCCAGAATACTTCGGCAGGCTACATCAACCAGGTTACAGTCAACTGGGAAGCTGTCAATACGGCCGAGTCCTACAACGTGTATTACAGCACGGAGGACAACATTGCCGTTGCCGAGGTAAAAACGGGTATTACAGGTACAACCTGCACGATTGAAAATCTGCTTTCGGGCACGGTATATTACACTTGGGTGAAGGCAGTCAACGCGGCATTGGTCAGTGAAGCTTCGAACGTGCAGAGCGTAATCACTTATTCTGATGCGCCAACCCTCAAGACGCTGACAGTGTCTGGAAATAGCATATCCATGACCTGGAATGAAGTGACCGGCGCGACTGAATATCGCATCCGTTACAACACAGTCGATAACATGAGTACTGCAACCCAGATCAATAATATTCATACGACAGCCTATACCATTACAGATCTGGAATATGACACGAAGTATTATATCTGGATTTCTTCAACAAACAGCAGTGGCGGCCAAATCAGAAAATACAGCAAAACGACGAATGACTCTTTCACACCGGTCCAGAATGCTTTGACAGGAGGAATCAACCAGGTTACTGTGAATTGGACAGCCGTCCAGGGTGCGGCCGGTTATAACGTCTATTACAGCACCGAGAACAACATCGCCACAGCAACAGAAAAAACAGCTGTGACAGGCACAAGCTATATCATTGAAAACCTGCTCTCTGGAACAGTTTATTATACCTGGGTGAAAGCAGTTGATGCAGACAGAGTCAGTGATGCTTCGAATGTGAGAAGCGTGATTACTTATGCTGACGCGCCGGAACTGCAAACGCTGACCGCATCCGGAAACAGCCTCTCGATGACCTGGAACGAAGTGACTGGAGCGACACTATATCGTATTCGCTATAATGATACAGACGACTATGGCAGTGCGACGCGGATTGATAATATCAGGGTTACTTCATATACTATCACGGATTTGAAATATGATACCAAGTATTATATCTGGATTTCCTCGACAAACAGCAGTGGCGGCCAGATTAAAAAATACAGCAAAACAACGGAAGCTCAATAGTAGGATTTCCATATAACTTGAAAGTGAAACAACTCTGATACA